>CAZNTI010000346.1:0-2855 GCA_964575885.1 uncultured Terricaulis sp. | reverse complement strand
GTATGCCGACCAGCCCGAGGTGGCGCAGTTCTGGGCCTCGGACTCGCCCATCGAGATGCGCAGTGTCGATCCCGTCAATCAGCGGCGTCCGGAACCGCTCCCGGCGCAGCATCGGGTCTGGTTCCGCGCGCGCGGCGATCTCGGCGATGACGTTGCGCTCAATCAGGCGCTGCTCGCGTACGCGTCCGACTATTCCCTGCTCGGCACAGCGATGCGTCCACATGGCGTGTCCTGGATGTCGGGCATCCAGACGGCGAGCCTCGACCATATCCTATGGTTTCACCGGCCGACCAATTTCTCGCGCTGGCATCTTTATGTGCAGGATAGCCCCTCGGCGTCGGGCGCCCGCGGCTTCAACCGCGGCGGCGTCTATCGCGAGGATGGCGTGTTGATCGCTTCGGCGGCCCAGGAAGGGCTCATTCGCAAACGCTGACTGAGCTTGAGCGCCAGCCTGGGTTGTTTCGCTAACAAAGCGTTAGCGATGTTTGCGCTAGACTGGCGCAAATGGCTGGAAAGTGGGTCGACAACGAGGTCTATTTCGGACCCGACCGCCGTAGGCGGGGCGCTCCCAAGCGTTGGGGCGAACGTCGGCATGTGGATGAATCCGGAGAGCCCCCGCCCTTGGGCGCGGTGCTGCGCCGGTTGCGCGTACAGCTGCTGGACGTGGGCGACGCCGCTGATCGCCGCCGCGCCCTCCAACTCGCCAACCTCGCCACCGCCGAAGCCGAAAAGCAGCGTCTGAGCGAATGCGCCGACCTGATCAAGGCGGCGACGCAATCGATCCTCGCCAACGACATCGCCAGCGCCGACGCCCACATCATCGAAGCGCAGGCGCTCGCCTCATCAGCGCCGATCTATTCAGGATACCGGTAGCGCGCGACCCACGGCGCAAGCAACGGCAGCGCCGGGGCCAGCTGCGTCGCATAGCGTCGCCAGCGCCCGGTCGAGCGCGCATACAAGGGCTCCACCACCTGGCGGGCGCTGGGCGTGTTGATGGCCCGCTTCAGCGCGGTTTCTTGAAACGCCAGCATGGCGGGCTCAAAGCCGACGCCGAGAAAACCCGACAACTGCCGCGCCGCCGTTTCGATGTCCGCCACCACGTCCTCATAGCGCACCTCGTGCAGATCGAGCGCCAGCCGCTCGCGGCAGGTCTCCAGCAACCCCATCACCGCGTCGTAATAGGCCGCCGCACTTTCGAGCCGCAGGAATTGCGCCATCGCCGCATTCATGCCGAAGCGCTGCTGATAGCAGGACAGGATGACGTCCCGAGGATCGCGCAGCGCGAGGATGATCTTCGCGTCCGGAAACACCCGCTTGATCAGCGGCAGCACCACGATGTTGAGCGGCAGCTTATCCACCACCAGCGCCGCAGCGGCCGCCAGAGGCTCCGCGCGCACCCGCCTCCAATAATCGGCGCGCGCAGCGTTGATTTCAGCGTCGCTCAGCTCCGCAAAGCGCGCCAGCTTGCCGCGATCGCCGATGACGCCGGCAAGTGCGTTGGCGAAATGCTCGCGCTCCTCGATGCAGACGATGCCCGAATGCGACGACAAAATCTGATCGAGCAGCGTCGTTCCCGAACGCGGAAAGCCGATCAGAAAAGCCGGCGCCGGGGTCTCGAAGCGCACCGGCGCGCGCCACGACGAAACCTCGGCGGCGCCCGCGAGCGCGGTCATCTGCGCCACCCCGACCGGATGGTAGAGCAGATGCGTCGCATTCAGCAGCGCCGCATGCTCGCGCAGTAACAAGGCGTTGGCGGCCGTGAACGCCTCGAAGGCGACCGCCGTGTCGCCGATGCGGTCGCGCGCCTCTCCGATCAGCCCCCAGGCGAGCGCCGTGTTGGTGCGTGACCCTGACGCATTGCGGGTCAACGGCGCCGCCGCCGCTTCCGCAGCAGCGAACTCCCGCTCGCGCAGCAGCGCCTGCGCCAAAGCCAGCCGCGCGTTCTCGTTGCCGGGATCGGAGGCCAGCGCGATCTCGGCATGATATTTGGCGCGCGCCGGCTCGTGACGCGCTTCGTACGCCTGCGCCAACGCCGCGTGCGCGGCCGCATCAGCCGGCGCAAGTGTGAGCGCGCGCTCGTAGGCGGCCATGCTGGCGGAGCTGTTGCGACGCATATGTTCGAGATTGCCGAGATTGCGCCAGCCGTCGATCAGGCCCAGTTCGCCGGCGCGGGCGAAGGCGGCGCGGGCGGCGTCGATCTCATCCAGCCGCCGCAGCGCCACGCCGAGCGCGTTGAGGATCGCGGCCTGGTTGGGCGCGGCGCGGTCAGCGGTTTCCAAAAAGCGCCGGGCCGCGGCCGGATCGCCAGCCTCAAGCGCCGCGACGCCCAGAATCTGATTTGCGTTGGGATCGAGCGGACGGCGCAGCAGCAGCTGGCGCGCCAGCGCCTGCGCCTGCGCGAAGTCGCGCCGCGCCAGCGCCGCACCCGCAGCTTCGGTGAGCCGCCGCACCTCGGGATCGGGCCTCAACATGGGGCGTCAGTTTGGCATGATTTGGAGCGGGCGATGAGATTCGAACTCACGACCCCAACCTTGGCAATAATTTTCGGCCGGACTTGAGGTCGCTTGATCGACTTTGACGGAGCTTGAAAAGACACACGAAGTCAAGCCCTTAGAGCCATTTCCAAGTTTGACGCGGCTCGCTAGTTCAGGTTCTAGTTTGATATGCGGTGGCTACACGGTGGCTACACGCGAACCTGAGTTCTCGTTATGGCGCGCGCGAAAATCACGAAACGTTTCGTGGACTCGCTGTCCCCTGTGGACGGCACGCGCTTCCATTTTGACACCGAGCTTCGTGGCTTCTGAATACGCCAAACCGCATCTGGTTTCGCTTCCTACATTTTCGAGTATCGTCCT
>CAZNTI010000345.1:0-2856 GCA_964575885.1 uncultured Terricaulis sp. | reverse complement strand
CGAGCCTTCCGCCACCGCTTCCTGCGCGGCGCGACACTCGAGCACTTCGAAGCGGTTGCTGGGCGCGAGCAGCGCCCGCGATGGCTCATCCAATCGGTGATTGGCGCGGCCTATGCGTTGCACCAAACGCGCCGCTCCCTTGGGCGCGCCGATTTGGATCACCAGATCGACATCGCCCCAATCAATGCCGAGATCGAGCGTGGAAGTGCATACCACGGCGCGCAGCGCGCCTTGGGCCATGGCGGCCTCGACCTTGCGGCGCTGCGCAACATCAAGCGAACCGTGATGCAAGGCGATAGGTAGCGCGTCGTCGTTGATGCGCCAGAGCTCCTGAAAGGTCATCTCCGCCTGCGCGCGCGTGTTGACAAACACGAGCGCCATCCGCGCGGCTTTTATCGCCGCATACACTTCCGGCATGGCGTGGCGCGCGGTGTGCCCGGCCCACGGAATGCGCGCGTCAGAGTCTAGTACATCTACGATGGGCGCGGCGCCCGGCGCGGCGTGGATGATGATGGATGCTCCCCCCGCCCCCCAGTGAGCGTTCTTTGGGGGCGTGGGCTGGGGGGTGGGGGGCGTTCAAACGCTCAGGCGCCTGCGTACCGGCGCGCCCCCCCTCACCCTGCCCTCTCCCCCGCAAGGGGGGAGAGGGTTCTAAACCCACCAGCCACCGCGCCAGCGCCTCCTCGTCAGCCACGGTCGCGCTCAAGCCGATGCGGCGATGCCCGGGCGCCCAGCGCCGCAGCCTTGCCATCGCCAGCGCCAGCAAATCCCCACGTTTGGTGGGCGCGAGAGCATGGATCTCGTCCACGATCACCGCTTGCAGATCCTCGAAGAACGCGCGCGCGTGTTCCGAGGCGATCAGCAGGCAAAGCTGTTCGGGCGTGGTGAGCAGAATGTCAGGCGGATGCGCACGCTGGCGCTGGCGCCGCGATGGCGGGGTGTCGCCGGTGCGTGTCTCGATGCGCACGCCAAGCCCCATGTCGCGGGCCGGGGTTTCGAGATTGCGCGCGACATCGGTGGTGAGCGCCTTCAGCGGCGATACGTAAAGCGTGTGCAGCCGGTGCGGACGCCTTGGCCCCTCCAGCGCCCGCGGCGCCAGTTCGATCAGGCTGGGCAGGAACCCGGCGAGGGTCTTGCCGGCCCCGGTCGGGGCGATGAGCAGCGTCGACAGGCCGGCCTCGGCGCGCCGCACCAGCGCCAGCTGATGCGGGCGCGGCGCCCAGCCGCGGCTGGCGAACCAGTCGCCGAACGGCGACGGCAAAGGGACGTGGGCATCCATGAGAACTCGAACTTGGCCTCGCCTGGCGCGGCGCGCCACGCCGCCGCCGCAATCCGACATAAGCTGCGGGTCATGTCAGGCCCACTCCGAACCGCCCTGATCAGCGCAGCGCTCCTGGTGTCGGGGGCGGCCGTTGCGCAGCAGGGCGCGCCCCCGGCCGCGCTTGCCCAGGCAATCGCGCTCACCGAGGCGGCCGAAGCCGCCTACGGGTTCGATCTCGAGATCGACACTGCCGAACGCGCCTGGCGCGCCCGCTTCGATCCGGCCGGGTCGCCGCGGCTGCGGCTAGTGTCGCCCGCCTCTGAGCGCCTCGATCGCGATGAGCGGCGCGCCTTCGAGCGGCTGGCGGAACAGATGGAGGGGCTGTCGTGGTGTGCGAGCGAGAACATCGGTCGCGTGCAGGACGTGCGCCTGCTGCGCGAAGACGAAACCTCGGCCACCTACGCCTTCCAGCCAACGCGCGAGAGCATTCGCGGCGAGCAGGCGCGCAACTTCGCCAATCATCTGCGCGGCGAGCTGACCCTCACCAAAGCAAACCCTGACATCTCGCGCCTGCGCATCTACACGCCGGAGGCTTTCAGCCCGATGCCGCTGGTGCGCGTGGACCGCGTCAATATCACAATCACCTGCCAGACCGCCCCGAACGGGCGACGCTATGCGGCCGAGACCGTCAGCGAAGTGCGCGGCTCGGCTTTCGGCGATGCCTTTGACGAACGCTCGGTGCAGCGCGCGCGCAATTTGCGCGTGACGCCGTAGGCCCCCGTGCCCAGCCGCTACCATCACCTCGATGCCAGCCTCATCCTGGCGACGCTGGAGAAGCTGCACGCCCGCATCCGCGCCCGTTTTCCCGAGGCCGGCCTGGCCAAGGTGTGCGGCGAACTTGTCGAAACCGGGCGCGCAAGCGCGCGCGACGCGGCCGCGCTGGCGCGGCCCTCTTATTTCTGGCGCGTCGTCGCGGGCGCACTGGTGGTGGTGGGCGCCGCCGCACAGATCGCCTCGTTCCGGCTTCTGCATATCGATGACCGCGGCATGACCGCGGTGGATTTGCTGCAGACGCTCGAGGCCGCAGTAAACCTGCTCATCCTGTTCGGCGGCGGCGTCTGGTTCGTGCTGACGCTGGAAGAGCGTTTCAAACGCCGCCGCGCGCTCGACGCCCTGCACAGTCTGCGCTCGGTCGCCCACGTCGTCGACATGCACCAGCTGACCAAGGACCCCGCCGTCGTGCTCGATCCGCGCAAGACCCCCGCCTCGCCCGAGCGCACCATGAGCCGCTTTGAACTGACCCGCTATCTCGACTATTGCGCCGAGATGCTGTCGCTGATCGGCAAGCTGGCGGCCCTCTATGGCGAGGGCATGCGCGACGCCGTGGTGATCGAGGCGGTCAACGATCTTGAAAACCTCACCACCGGGCTCGGCCGCAAGATCTGGCAAAAGATAACCATCATCGGCGCGCTCGAGGAGCGCTGAAGGCGCAAAGCTTCATCCCCCGTAAAGGCTGTCGGCTCAGCAAATGCTTAACCAATCTGCGCTAGCCTTGGTGGTTGGTGGGATTGGTTTGCGTCAGAATGCGCGTGTTC
>CAZNTI010000344.1:0-2860 GCA_964575885.1 uncultured Terricaulis sp. | reverse complement strand
TCGACGCCAACACGCTCCAGCATTTCATCCATTTGGAGCGGCCCACAGGCTCTGATGAACCCGATGGCGAAGGCTACGAGCGGCGCAACTTCACGCGCGGCTCAGACCACGCGCGGCTGACGCCGATGGCGATCGATTACGACACCGTGGGCGAGTTTTACCTTCGCCTGGAGCACTCGCTGGCGGCGCTTTCGGATTCGCTGGGCGCAGCAGCGCTCTTTTGCGGCGACCCAGCGCTCCAACTCTCCGAAGCAGAGGTCATGCTGAAGGGCGCCAAACCGGTTCTCTGCGCCAAGACCGCGATCGCCGCCTGCGAAGCTATCGTAAGCGAAGGCGAGGGCGCGGCGAGCGAGAACGCTAACTCGCACTTCTGCCGCTTCCGTGACATCCGCGACGAATATCAGGCGCTCAAGACCACCAATCCGGCATTCACGCCGGCGCACCCGGCGGCCACCAACCCGGTGCTGCGCCGCCCGCCGGGAATCGAAAACCGGGTATGGATCGAGGACCCAGAGGCTGCGGCCGCGGTCGATATTGCCAACACATCCTATCAAACCATGCTGCGCCTGATCGCCTACGCTTACGCCCTACCCAGCCCTTCACCTGAAAAGGCGCTGGTGGTCGACGCCAGCATCGAGTTGATGAAGGCGATGACGTTCCTGGGGCAGAGCGCGGCGCGCAGACCGTCAGGCCCTGCGCATCCAGAGTGCAACGCCGGCATGTCGTTTACGGCGCTGCGCGATGCGGCGGCCTTCCCCGCAGGAGCCTCGGCGCGCCGCTATTTCGGTGAGCGCCTTGGCGAACTCGCGCGCGGCGCAGCCGCGCTCGATCAGCGCGACGCGCGGGTCGCTCGTGCGACCGCAGCGCTGCAGGCGCTGGCGACGCGCTTTGCGCAGAGGGTGGAGACGCTTGTCGAGCACAAGCCCGCATCTGTGCAGGCGCTGCAGCCGGCGCGGCCGTCGCCGAAGCCGCCGCCGCCAACCCGGCTGGTCGACGGGGCCGAAGTGGTGGATGGAGAGAAACTCGAACTGACCTTCAACACCAAGCTCTGCATCCATTCGCGCTATTGCGTAACCGGCGCGCCGGCGGTGTTCCTCGCCAACGTGCAAGGGCCATGGATTCATCCTGACGAGATGGACGTCGAAGAGCTGGCGGCGGTGGCGCGCAATTGCCCGTCCGGCGCCATTCAATACCGGCGCAAGGATGCTGGCAGTAACGAACAGGCGCCCCCGGTCAATTTGATCCGCACCCAGGAGGGTGGGCCCAACGCGTTTCGCGGAGAGCTTTCCATCGACGGCGCGCCGATTGGCTACCGCGCCACGCTCTGCCGCTGCGGGGCCTCGAAGAACAAGCCGTTCTGCGACGGTTCGCACCACGAAATCGGCTTCAACGCCTCCGGTGAACCGCCAACCGGCGAGCACACGGCCATGTTGGCGGTGCGCGACGGGCCGCTCGAGATCGCGCCGCAAACCGACGGCCCCCTGGTAGTACGCGGAAATATGGAGCTCATCTCTGGAACCGGGCGCATGGTGGCGCGCCTGCAAACAGCGCGGCTCTGTCGGTGCGGGCAGTCGCAGAACAAGCCGTACTGCGATGGCTCGCACGTGAAAGCCGGCTTCAAATCAACTTGAGCGGTCAGTGCCGGGCGGCTCCGAGCACGCGCACGCGCATGGCGGCGCCGGACGCGATTTCGCGCAGCTTCACCGGACGGCCGCCGAAGGTTTGATGCTGCAGCTCAAGCAGCATCGGCTCAACCACGCCAGGCTCGCCCATCGCCGCCATGATCCAGACGATGTCGCCGCTGTTCCATTCTTCAGGCGTGAGTGGGGGCAGATAGTCGCTGGCGCTGGCTAATCGCGCGTCAATCGCGGGCGACACCTTGGCCCACACGCAGGCGGCCACCGGCCAGGGCCGCTGCCCCTGCTTCTGTTTGTGGGCGATGATCAATTGGCCCAGGGAAAGCGGCGGCAGGATGAGCGCCGACAATTGCTCCAACGGCGGCGCCTCGAAGCCATCGATGAGCAGAATTTCAGCGATGACGTCGCCCAGGCTCTCGGGCGCGCCGAGATTCTCTTCGCTCGATCTGGTCATTGCGCGGGCCCCATGCCGCGACGCTTTAGCCGCGGCGTGGGTGCGCCGCAACCGCCCGCGTCGGCGTCAGGGCTGCATCAGCGCCTCAGGCGCGCCGTGTTCGGCCGGCCATGCGAGCCACGCGACATCGGTCGGCGCGACAACGTGGGTGACCAGCCGCCAGGCGCCGTTTTCGTTCCTAAGCAGCGCGTAGGCGCCCCCGCTTTCGTCCATGGCGCCGTTCTCGAAGCGGCTGGCCAGAGCCGTAGTTGTCCAGTCGATCGGGCTGCCATCCGGTTGCAGCGTCTGCACCGACACCCACGCCCAATCGTCCTGCACGCGCACGGTGGTAACTTCGAGACGGACCGGTTGTCCGATCTCGGCGGCAATTGCGGGCGTCAAAGCTGCAAGCAATGCGTCCGAGGCGGCGTCTGCGGAAACAGCAGGCGGAGGCGGCGCTTCCGGTGTGGCGGCCGGCGGCTGCGAACAGCTGGCCGCCAAGGCCAGCGCAGCGACGATCAGAATGCGCATTTTAACCCGCTCCCTCTGCTTCAGTCTTGGCTTTCAGCGAACGTTCGAGCCAATGGATCGAATAATCGCCGTTGATGACATCCGGCTCGTTCATCAAGTCCCTGAACAGGGGCAAGGTGGTGTCGACGCCGGTGATCACCATTTCGTTTAGAGCCCGTTTCAATCGCATCAGGCACTCGGCGCGATCGCGGCCATGCACGATGAGCTTGCCGATCAGGGAGTCGTAATTCGGCGGGATCGCGTAGCCGGCATAGATGGC
>CAZNTI010000343.1:0-2868 GCA_964575885.1 uncultured Terricaulis sp. | reverse complement strand
AGCTTGCCGAGGTGAAAGAACGCCGTCTTTTGCGACACTCGGGCGGCCTGAGCCATCGAATGGGTGACGATGATAATGCAATAGGATTCGCGCAGCTCGTCGATCAGCTCTTCGATTTTCGCGGTGGCGATCGGATCGAGCGCCGAACACGGCTCGTCCATGAGGATGATGTCAGGATTCACCGCCACCGTGCGGGCGATCACCAAACGCTGCTGCTGTCCGCCCGAAAGGCCCGTACCTGGCTGGCTCAGCCGATCCTTGACCTCATCCCAGAGGCCGGCGCGCCGCAGCGACTTCTCGACGATCTCATCCATTTCGCGCTTGGATTTGGTCATCGCGTGGATGCGCGGCCCGTAGGCTACGTTTTCATAGATCGATTTCGGAAACGGATTGGGCTTCTGGAAGACCATGCCGGCGCGCGTTCGCAACACCACCGGATCGACATTCTTGGCGTAAACGTTGTGGCCCTCGATCATCAGCTCGCCGCTGACGCGCGCCCCGTCGATGGTGTCGTTCATGCGGTTTATGCAGCGCAGGAAGGTGGTCTTGCCGCAGCCGGATGGTCCGATGAACGCGGTCACGGCGCGATCTGGGATGTCGAGCGACACATCGAACAGCGCCTGCTTTTCCCCGTAAAAAACGCTGACGTCGCGGGCGGTGACCTTGATGGGCGCGTTGGCGATGGAGCCCGAGCGCGCGCGCACCTGCGGCGCGCTCATCGCCGGGGTGGGCGAGGTGTTCTCGGAGCCGGCGGAAAGTCCCTCCATGGTCGCACCCCTTACATCCCAGCGGGCGCATGGCCGAACCAAACAGGCGCGGACCGGCTGCTCAAACGACCCCAGCGGGAGACGCCGCTGCATAGGCGGCTTTTGTGACACTCATGTGAAGCTTTTGCTTCAAACGATAGGCTCACCAGCCAGCTCGACATAAGCCGCAAAGGCCGAGCCCCGGCCGGGCTGGCTCTCGACCACGACGCCGCCGCGGTGGCGATTGACGATATGCTTGACGATGGCGAGCCCGAGCCCGGTCCCGCCGCGTTCATCGCCCATTTCCCGCTCTACGCGAAAAAACCGCTCGCCCAGCCGCGGCAGAAAGCGCCGGGCTATGCCTTGGCCGGAATCCTCCACTCTTACGTAGGCGTAAGAGCGATTGGCGGCCGCCGCCGGAGTGAGCAAGGCGATACGCCCGGCCTCCTCCCACCTGCGCCCGGCTTGCTGAATAGTCTCCTCGCGGTCCCCGGAAGCCGCCACCTCGATGCGGATCGTCGCCCCGGCGGGGCTGTATTTGATGGCGTTGTCGACCAGGTTTTGCACCACCTGGGCGAGTTGAAAACGCTCCCCGACGACGTCAATCGGCACGCCCGGCGCTACGATCGCGAGGGCGACCGAGCGCTCCCTGGCCATGCCCGCCATGGCGTCGGCGACCTCGCGCACGACGGTGGCCAGATCGGCCCGGTCCGAGGGGGGAACATGCTCGTCGAGTTCGATCCGCGACAACGACAGCAGATCGTCGATTAAGCGGCGCATGCGCTCAGCCTGGGTTTGCATCATGCCAAGGAAACGGTCGCGATCCGTGACACTGTCGCGCGCCGGCCCCGCCAGCGTTTCGATCAGAAGCGTGAGCGACGCCAACGGCGTTCGCAGTTCGTGGCTGGCGTTGGCAAGGAAATCCGCGCGCATTCGTTCGGTGCTGATCCGGGCGGTCTGATCGTGAAAGACCAGGAGTGCGGCGCGCTCGGCGCCCCAGGTGACCGGCGAGACATAACAGCGTGTGTGCTGTTCCACCTGCGCCGGCGTTTCGTATTCCACGGCACGGGTCTCGCCATCGTGGACGGCGGCGCGCACCGCCTCCAAGACGTCCGGATGCCGCAGAATCGCTGTGAGAAACTGGCCGCCCTTCTCGAAACGCATCTGCCGCCGGGCCGCGACGTTGGAGCCCGCGACCCGGCTCTCAGCGTCGATCAGAAGCGCTGGATCGGGCAATGCCTCCAGGAGCGGCGCAAGTTCGGCCAGGCCCACCAACTCTATCGTTTCGTCCGTCCGCGGCGCAATCACGTGGCGGCGCGCCGCGTGCACCGCCCACGCGCATGCCAGCACCGCGCCGGCCATGAGGGCTGTTGCAACAGGATGGGTTGAAAACGCCCAAAGCGTGGCGGCGACTGCTACGACGCCGGCCACCCAGGCCGGGGCCGGCACCCTGTCCAGCCGCCACCGCCCATCCATACGCCCTGACTTTGCTCCCGCTTTGTTCAGGGGACGGCAATAGGCGCGCGCGTTAACTGAAGCAAGGCGCGCATCCAAGACGCGCGGCGCCGGCATCCCATTGCCAGGGGTTGGCGACCGGCCGTCGACGCGCGCCAAAGGTTTTATCGAAATTCAATGCTGATTTATTGACTTTCGAGACGGCCGTAGTAGAGGCTGGGGAAATCGTGAGGGGAAGAATGACGCTTGGCGCGCGCATATGGATCGGGGCCGGCCTGATCGCAGTCAGTGCCGGATGCGCCGGGCGCAACCTGCCGCCGGAGCCCGACAGCTATGTTGCGGCCGGCGCCATCGGCGCCGAGCGCGCCGCCGAACTCGCCGCCTCCCCGGCCGCGACCTGGCTCGACGATCTGTCGTCGCCGGAAATGTCGGCGCTGGCGCGCGAAGCCCTGGCCGGGAGCCCCGAGTTGCAGATCGTTGAGGCGCAGTATCGCGCCGCGCGGTGGCGCGCCCGCGGCGCCTTTGGCGGCAATTTGCTGCCGACCCTTGGCATCGGCGTTGAAGGCGTACGCACCGAGGATCCAGACGGCGCCCCGCCCGGCGAGCGTATCCGCACCGAGTTCATGACCTCCAATGTGTCGGCGAGCTGGGAAATCGATCTCTGGGG
>CAZNTI010000342.1:0-2869 GCA_964575885.1 uncultured Terricaulis sp. | reverse complement strand
TCATAGGTTTTGGCGACATCGAAGCCGGCGTCGTTCAAATCGAGGGTGACGCCGCGCTGCTCGAGAAATCTCAGCGCCCGATCGATGACGGTGAGCGTCTTCAGCCCGAGGAAATCGAATTTCACGAGCCCGGCTGCTTCCACCCATTTCATGTTGAACTGGGTGGCGGGCAGGTGCGCGCGCGGATCGCGGTAGAGCGCCACCAGCTCGATCAGCGGCCGATCGCCGATGACGACGCCTGCTGCGTGCGTGGAGGCCTTGCGGTAAAGGCCTTCGAGCTGCAGCGCGGTGTCGGTCAGCGTCTTGATCTCGGGTTCGCTGCGGCGCATGGCTTTGAGCGCCTCGTCACTCTCCAGCGCCTGCGCCAGCGTCACCGGATTGGCGGGGTTGGCGGGAATGAGCTTGGCGAACTTGTCGACCTGGCCGAAGGGCAATTGCATCACCCGCCCGACATCGCGAACCACAGCGCGCGCCTGCAAGGTGCCGAAGGTGATGATGTGGGCGACGCGATCCTCGCCGTATTTGTTTTTCACGTAGTCGATGACGTCGCCACGCCGCTCCTGGCAGAAATCGATGTCGAAATCGGGCATCGACACGCGTTCGGGATTGAGGAAGCGCTCGAACAAAAGCCCCCAGCGCAGCGGGTCGAGATCGGTAATGGTGAGCGCCCACGCGACCACCGAACCAGCGCCTGAGCCGCGTCCCGGCCCCACCGGGATCTCATTGGCCTTGGCCCATTTGATGAAGTCCGAAACAATCAGGAAATAGCCCGGAAACTCCATCGCGGTGATGATCTGGAGTTCGTATTCGAGCCGCTTCCAGTATTCCTCCTCCGGCGCCGCACGCCGCTCGCCCAACGCAGCCAGGCGCGCTTTCAGGCCCGCCTGCGCCTGCGCCTTCAGTTCTGCGGGTTCGTCGCGCCCGCGCTTGGTGTCGAAGCGCGGCAGGATGGGTTTGCGCTTCTCGACCCGAAACGCGCAGCGGCGGGCGATCTCGACGGTGCTTTCGATCGCCTCGGGTAGGTCGGCGAACAGCTGCGCCATTTCCTCGGCGCTCTTGAAATAGTGCTGATCGGTGACCCGCGGGCGGTCCTCCTCCCCCAGATAGGAGGACGCCGCTATGCACATCAGCGCGTCATGCGCGCGGTGATCGGCCCGCTTTTTGAAACGAACATCATTCGCGGCGACCAGCGGCAGCCCCAGCGCGTAGGCCAGATCGATCAGGGCGCCCTCACTGTCGGCCTCGACCCGCTCGCCGTGACGATGCAGTTCGACATAGAGACGCCGGTCGAAGACCGCCGCCAGCCGCCGCAGCGCCGTCTCGGCGATGTCGTGTTTGCCTTCGGACAACAAAAGCGCAAGCGGCCCCTCGCCGCCGCCGGTCAGTGCGATCAATCCCTCATTGTGCGCAAGCAGGCGATCGAAGCTGACCTGCGGCTCGCCGGGCGAGGCCGCCTCAAGAAAGGCCGCGCTCGACAGTTGCATAAGGTTGGCGTAGCCGGCGGCGTCTTTCGCCAGTAGCGCCACGGCGCCGGCGAAACCGTCCTCGCCGCGGACGTCAAGAGCCAGCCCCACGATCGGCTGCACCCCCGCCTCGGCCGCAGCCTCGGAAAATTCCAGCGCGCCGAACAGATTGTTGGAATCGGTGACCGCCAGCGCCGGCATGGCGTGCGCGACGGCAAGCTTCACCAGGTCTTTCGCATGCACCGCGCTTTGCAGCAGCGAATAGGCCGAACGGGCGCGCAGGTGGACGAATGCTGTGTGCATGAGGCGAATCGTCCGCCCAATATAGGACATCGCGCCGCCACTAGCGCGTGCGGATCAGCTTGCCCTGACGCAGCGCCACCACTTTGTCCATGTAGCGGGCCAACTCGAGATTGTGGGTGGCGATCAGAGCGGCTGCGCCCTGGCCCCGAACGGTGTCGAGCAATTCCTGGAAGACGATTGCCGAGGTATCGGGATCGAGATTGCCGGTGGGCTCGTCGCACAGGATCAGCACCGGCTTGTTGATCAGCGCGCGCGCGATCGCGACGCGCTGCTGCTCGCCCCCGGAGAGCTGCGCCGGGCGGTGATGCAGGCGCCCGCCGAGGCCCAGACGCTCCAGCACCGCCTGCCCCGCGGCGTGCGCTTCGCGTTTGGCGCGCCCCGCGATCAGCGCCGGCGTGGCGACGTTCTCGATGGCGTCGAACTCGGGCAGCAGGTGATGGAACTGGTAAACGAAGCCGATCTTGTCGCGGCGGATGGCGGTGCGCGCCTCGTCGCTCAGGCCCCAGGCGGCGACGCCGCCGACCCAAACCTCGCCGTCATTCGGCCGCTCCAGCAAACCAGCCGCGTGCAGCAGCGAGGATTTGCCGGAGCCCGAGGGCCCGATCAGGCCGACGATCTCACCCGCCATGATCTCGAGATTCACGCCGTCGAGCACGACAAGTTCGGTGTCGCCGGTTTTGAACCGCCGATGCAGATCGTAGAGCCGCAGCGCCAGCTCACTCATAACGCAACGCCTCCACCGGATCGAAGCGCGAGGCCCACCACGCCGTCAGCAGCGTCGACACGAAGGTCACCGCGATGGTGAAAAAGGCGATCAACGCCACTTCGCTCCACTCCACCCGCGCCGGCAGCGTCTCCAGCGAATAGACCGTGCCCGGAAACAGATCGAAGCCGGTGAGCGCCTGGATGGTGTTCTGTATCCATTCGATGTTCAGACAAAAGCCGATGCCCAGCACCAGCCCCAGCGACAGGCCGAGCAGCCCGAGGCTGGCGCTGGCCATGAAGAAGACGCGCTGAATGGCGCCCTTGGTGGCGCCCATGGTGCGCAGGATGGCGATGTCGCGGCTCTTGTTCTTCACCAGCATGATGAGGCCGGTGACAAT
>CAZNTI010000341.1:0-2886 GCA_964575885.1 uncultured Terricaulis sp. | reverse complement strand
GCATGATCAAGCTCTTCCACGCCTATGCAAAGGAAACCGGCGCGCTCACCGATGAAGTGAAGGCTGACATCGCCGAGTGCTGCCGCACCGTCGTGGCGATGGAAGACAAGTTCATCGACCTCGCCTTCGAGATGGGGCCGGTGCAAGGCATGACCGCCACCGACATCAAGCAATACATCCGCTACATCGCCGATTGGCGTCTCGGGCAACTCGGGCTGCCGAAGATCTATGGCGTCACCGAGCACCCGATCCCGTGGCTGACGGCGATCCTGAACGGCGTTGAGCACGCCAATTTCTTCGAGGCCCGCGCCACTGAATATTCGAAGGCAGCCACCAAGGGCGAGTGGCACGGAGACAGTGGTGTGTGGTCCAACTTCGAAGCGCTCATGGAGAAGCGCAAGGCTGGGTAGCAGCGCCGGCTAGCGGCGGCGCTGGCCTACTGCGCCAAGGTTTCGCGCAGCGCGGTCCGCGTCGTCACATTCACGCCGAGCACCTGCTCAAGATACGCCTCCACCGAACCGTGGCGCGCTTCGATCGCGTCGAACGCGGTGCGCAGATAGTCAACGTTGACGCCCAACATGGGCCGCAGCGCTACGGGATCGAGCTTGCGCGACAGCCGCTCCTCCATGCGCGCCTGGATGCGCGGCAGCCGCGCCTCGATATCGACGGCCTGGTTGGTGAATTCGTAGTCGGCGTACACCGCCTCCTCCAGCACGCCGAGCGCAATCAGCGTCAGAGCACAGCCGAGACCAGTGCGGTCCTTGCCAGCCGCGCAATGGATTACGCTAGGCGCGCCCTCGCCGAGGCCTTCGAACCAGGCGCGGTAAAGCGCGATGTGACGCGGGTCGAACGGAAACTCGCGATAGGCGTTGCGCATGTAGTCGGCGACCGATTGCGGCGTGAGGTCGCTTTGCAGCAGCGCGACGAGGTGCGGCGGCAATCCCTGCGCACCGCCCTCGTCATTGGTTATGACGCGGGCGTTTTGGCCGGGCCAGCGATTGGGCTCGAACGCGCGCTCCTCCGGGCGGCGCAGATCGACCACAAGGCCGACCCCCAGACGATCCAGCGCCGCCACGTCAGCGTCCGAGGCGTCGTGAAAGGCGGCCGAGCGGTAGAGCACGCCGCGCTTCAGGCGCGCGCCATCGGCAGTGTCATAGCCGCCGAAATCGCGAAAGTTGAGCACGCGTTCGAGGGGAATAAGACGATCCTGCATGGCGCGTACATGGCCCATGCGCGTACCGCGGTCAAAGCGTTGCTGGAATCGCCGCGTCGTGCACCATGGTCTCATGACGCCGCGTCAACACCTGGACGTCTTCATCGACCGCTACACGCCGGAGATCGCGCGGCAGGCGCGGGCGGCGCTGAAGAAGATGCGCGCGCGTTTTCCTGAAGCCTGCGTGCTCGTCTATGACAATTACAATGCGTTGGCGATCGGCTTCGGCCCTAGCGAAAAGGCGTCGGAGGCCATCTTCTCGCTGGCGCTCTATCCCAAATGGGTGAGCCTTTTCTTTCTGCAGGGCGCGGGGCTGCGCGACCCTGCGCGACTGCTCAAAGGCTCGGGCAAGCAAGCGCGCCATATTGTACTGGACGAGATCGCCCTCCTCGACCATCCCGACGTGGTCGAACTTATGGTCGCAGCGCTGGCGGGCGCCAAGATGCCTCTCGATCCGAAGGCCAAGGGTAAGCTGGTCATCAAATCAGTTTCGGCCAAGCAGCGCCCGCGCCGGCCCGCGACTAGCCATCGCAGCCGGCAGCATGCTGAATAGAACAATGACACACGCGGAACTTTTGAGCTTCGACGGTGCCCGCCTTGCCTATCACGTGCACGGCGAAGGTAGGCCGTTGCTGATGCTGCATGGCTTCCTCGCCAACTCGCGGGTCAACTGGATCGAGCCCGGCATCGCCGACGCGTTCGCCCGCGCCGGCTTTCAGGCCATCATGCTCGACCTGCGCGGGCATGGATTGTCTGCAGCGCCCGCGGACGCCACGGCCTATCCGAAGGACGTGCTGGCGCTGGACGGCGCGGCGCTGGTCGCGCATCTGGGGCTCACCGACTACGACCTCGTCGGCTATTCGCTGGGCGCGCGCACCGCCATCCGCATGCTGATCGCCGGCGCGCGGCCGCGCCGCTGCGTGTTGGGCGGCATGGGCGACACCGGCGTGCTGGGCTCGGCGGCGCGCGCGGCGTTCTTCGAGGACGCCATCGCCAACGGCGAAGCCGGCGCCTATCCGGAGGCCGCCGGGCGCGTCCGCAGGCTGATGGCGCGCGCCGGCGCCGATCCAGTTGCGATGCTGAACGTCCTGCGTTCGCAAGTGCAGACCGCGCGCGAAGACTTGGCGCGCATCGATACGCCGTGCCTGGTGGTGAGCGGGCGTGACGATAACGACAACGGCAGCGCCGAGGGTCTGGCTGTGCTGCTGGCGAACGCGCGCGCGGAGCGTATTTCCGGCAATCATCTGAGCGCCGTGAACGCCGAACTGGCGGCGGCGATCATCGCCTTCCTCAATTAGCTAGCGAAACGGCGGCTCGTCGAAGGCGCGCAGCTTGCGCGAGTGCAGCCGGTCGCGGTTTTGTTTGAGTATCGCCACGGTCTCCAGGCCAATGCGCAGGTGTGCGGCGATGGCGCTCTCGTAGAAGCGGTCCGCCATGCCCGGCATCTTGATCTCGCCATGGACTGGCTTGTCGGACACGCACAATAGAACGCCATACGGCACCCGCAGCCGGAAGCCCTGGGTGGCGATGCAGGCGCTTTCCATGTCGACCGCGATAGCGCGCGACTGCGAGAGCAACAGCCGCTCCTGATTGTAATTGAGCTCCCAATTGCGGTCGGCGTAGGACACAACGGTGCCGGTGCGCAGCCGCCGGCGCAGATCCTCTTTCTCGCC
>CAZNTI010000340.1:0-2886 GCA_964575885.1 uncultured Terricaulis sp. | reverse complement strand
GAAACCAATCGCCGTGAGGTGCTGGGCGACTTCCCCGGCATGAGTTTCGCGCCGCGCTTCTCGCCGGATGGGTCGCGCGTGGTGTTCACCATCGACCTCAATGGCAATTCCGAAGTGTTCACGATGGATTTGCGTTCGCGCCGCCCGGTGCAGCTGACCCGGCATCCCGCCATCGACACCTCACCGTCCTACTCGCCCGACGGTTCCCAGATCGTGTTCAACTCCGATCGCGGCGGCTCGCCGCAATTGTACGTAATGGCCGCCGACGGTTCGAACCTGCGCCGCATCTCCTTCGGCGAGGGCCGCTATTCGACCCCGGTATGGTCGCCGCGCGGCGACCTCATCGCATTCACGCGCCAGGGCGGGGGCCGCTTCGCTATCGGCGTTATGCGCCCGGACGGCTCCAATGAACGTATCTTAACCGAAAGCTATCTGGACGAAGCCCCGACTTGGTCGCCCAATGGTCGGGTCATCATGTTCTTCCGCGAAGGACGCGGCCAGGGGGCCCGATTGTGGTCTGTCGACCTCACTGGCCAGAATTTGCGTCCGGTCCAAACCCAGACGGATGCGTCGGACCCAGCGTGGTCGCCGCTGCTGCCGTGAAGGAGTCACGATTGGCGGCTAGCTTAAAGTCTCTGTTTATGTAGAGGGGATACGGCGTCCGAAGGTGCGCCGCCGAACCGGGGAGAAAACCAATGCGGAATACGTTGCTCATCCTCACCGCCATGGCGGCCGTCACCGCCTGCGCCAGTCGCCCCGATCCGGCGCCGACGCCGCAAACAACGCCGCCGCCGGTTGTGCAGGCCCCGCAGGGTCCGGCCCCCGGATCGGTAGAAGATTTCCGCGTCTCGGTCGGCGATCGCGTGTTCTTCGGCTATGACAGCTTCTCGCTCACCCCCGAAGCGCGCTCCGTGCTTGAGCGCCAGGCGGCTTGGCTGCGCCAGTACCCGAACGTGCGCATCTTGGTTGCCGGAAATTGCGACGAGCGCGGCACCCGCGAATACAACCTCTCGCTGGGCGCGCGCCGCGCCTCGGCGGTGCGCGATTTCCTGGTGAACCTGGGTGTCAGCCCCGCCCGCGTCGAAACGGTGTCATACGGTAAGGAGCGCCCGATCGATCCGCGCTCCAACGAAGAAGCCTGGAGCGTCAACCGCAACGGCCACACCCAGATCGTCAGCGGCGCGGTTTCCTAAGGCGCGCCGTATTTTGGCCGAGCGCATGGCGTAGGACTGGCCCATGTCGGTTCAATCGGTCGCAATCAAACAACCTGGGAAACACCCGGGCAAACACGTTGGCCGGCTCGCAGCGCTTGTCGCTGCGGCCGGCTTTTTATGTCTGGCGGAGGCCTCGGCCCAGACCCAGCTGCCTCCGCCCTCCTATGGCGGCGCTGACGTACGCCAGGACCGGGTCGAGCAGCTCGAGAACGAATTGCGCGACGCCACCGCCGAGAACGAGCGGCTACAATTCCAGCTGCGCGAAGCGCAGCGCGAGATCACCCGGCTTCGCGCGATGGTGGGCGAACTAAGCAGCGTGAACCAAACCCTGGCGCAGCCGCCCGAGGGCGAGTCCGCGCCCGGTAGTCCGGGCCCAGCGCCCGCGCAGCGTCCCGCCCCGCCGACGCCCGCGCCAGCCCAGCAGGGATCGCTTGGAACCCTGCCCGCCAGCCAGCTGCCCGGCGACGCCGGCACGGCTTACGGTCGCGCGCGTGAACTGCTGGTGGCCGGCCGGTACGCGGAGGCCGAGCTTGCCTTCAACCAGTTCCTGCAATCGTTCCCGAATGCAGAAACCGCCGCCGATGCGCGCTTCTGGTTCGCGTTCACGCTGTTGGCGCGCAATAATTATCGCGATGCCGCCGCCAATTTCGTTCAATACTTGCAAGCCACGCCTAACGGGCCGCGCGCCCCGGAGGCGCAAGTGCGGCTCGGGATGGCGCTGGCGGGACTGGGCGAGACCCGGCAGGCCTGCGGCGCCTTCGCCAGCCTCGCGCGCCGCTACCCGAACGCGCCGCGCAACATCCGCGAACTGGCAACCCGCGAAGCACGCGCGTCGAACTGCACCTAAAGTCGGCCCATGCTCGATCGCATGACGATCGAGCCGGCGCTGGCGCTGTCAAGAGGCGCGCCGCTGCTGGTGGCGCTGTCTGGAGGCGGCGACTCGCTCGCGCTGCTGCTGCTCCTGGCGGAGCGGCTGGGTCCCGACAACCTCGCCACCGTCACGATCGATCACGCGCTGCGCCCGGGCTCCGATCACGATGCGCGCCGCGCGTTCGATATGGCCGGCGCGGCCGGCGTAACCCGGCGCGCGATCCTGCCTTTGACCTGGCCGCCGGGTGTGAAACCCGGGCAGGACGCGGCGCGCGCTGCGCGCTACGCCGCCATGTGCGATCATGCCCGTCGCCTCGGCGCGCGGGTGATCGTTCTTGGCCACACCCGCGACGATCAGGCCGAGACTGTGCTTCTGCGCGCCGCCCGCGGCTCGGGCTGGCGCGGGTTGGCGGCCATGCGCGCGATATCTCCTGCGCCGCTCTGGCCCGAAGGGCGCGGGCTTTGGCTTGCCCGGCCTCTGCTGGGGGCCCGACGAGAGGCGCTGCGCACGCTGCTGCGCGAGCGCCGCGCCGGCTGGCTGGATGATCCCGCCAACGCCAACCTTGGTTTCGAGCGCGTGCGCGTGCGGGCGCGTCTCGCAGCCCTCGAAAGCGGAGGCTTTGACCCAATGCGCCTGGCCGCGCTGGCGGAACGGCTGCTGCCGCTGGCGGCCGCGCTTGATGTGGCCGCCGAGGGCTGCGTGGGGCGGAGCGCTGGGTTTGACCGCGGCGCCATCACGGTAAGGCGGGGCGCCTGGCTGGAGGCTGGTGCAACGGTGCGCCGCCGCGCGCTAAGCGCACTG
>CAZNTI010000339.1:0-2890 GCA_964575885.1 uncultured Terricaulis sp. | reverse complement strand
GGCGCCGTGATCGTGGGCGCATCCGCCAGCGTCACGTCGCGCTCGTGCACCAGCACGCCATTTTGGATCGTCACCGCGAAGCGCTCGCCGCGTTCGGGGAACGCCAGGTTGAACTGCAAGCGCCGCTCGCCCAGCCGCTCCGGATTGAGCCGCACCGCAAGCAGATCGAGGATATAGCTCGTGGGCGTCGCGGCCACGAGATCGATGCTCTGCACGCCTGCGCCGCGCGCCGCAACGCCATCCTCAAGCTCTTGCGCGGCGACCAGATACATGTTGCGCCATATGGCGCTTTCCGCCTGCCAGGCCATCTCGCGATGCGTGCGCGCCAACAGTGCGCGCGCCCGCGCATGGCCGGGTTCGGCGAAGATCAGATGGTTGAGCACCCGCGCCGCCCAGCGATGATCGCCCTCGTCGAAGGCGCGCTGACCCTCCGCCAGCACGCGCTCGGCGCCGCCCATGGCGCGCACGAAACGCTGCGCTTCTTCTTCCGGCGGCAGCGCGTTCAGGTTCGCCGGATTGGCGTCGTACCAGCCCATATACCGCTGATAGACCGCCTGAGAATTATGCATCATCGTGCCGTAATAGCCGCGATTGAACCAGCGCCGAGCCAGCGTGTCAGGCAGGCGCACCTGCGCGGCGATCTCACGTCCGGTCAGCCCCGCATTCATCAGCCGCACGCTCTGATCATGCAGATATTTGTAGGCGTCGCGATGGCTCGCCACGAAATCGCGGACACGCTCGCCCCCGAAGCGCGGCCAGCCATGGCTCGACACCATGATCTCGGTGCGCGATCCGTACAGCCGCAGCGCCTCGGTCAGATAATCGGCCCACGCCTTGGAGTCGCGCACCAGCGCGCCGCGCGGCGTCAGGATGTTGTGCATCGTCGCGGAAGCGTTCTCGGCGATGCACAAGACCCCCAGATCGGGGAAGAAGAAATTCATCTCCGCCGGCGCCTCGGTATCAGGCGTCATCTGGAACTCGATACGCACGCCGTCGATGGTCAATGTTTCGCCAGTGCGTGCAATCGATCGCGTCGGCGGGATCAGCGTGTAGGTTCCCGCCGACACCGCAATGCCGATGCCGGAGGTCATCTGCCCTTGCGGACCCGGCCGCAGGCCGACGCCGAACTGGTACTGCGCGCGCCTTCCCATGGCGTTGCCGGCGATGACGTTCTCGGTGACCGCGTGCTCCATGAAGCCCTCGGGCGCGATGATTTCGATGCGGCCCGCCGCGACCTCGCCAGGATCGGCGACGCCGCGCACGCCGCCGAAATGATCGACGTGGCTGTGCGAGTAGATCACCGCGCGCACCGGCAGCTCGCCCAGATGCCGACGCGCAAGCGTCAGCGCCGCCTGCGCGGTTTCAACGCTGGTGAGCGGATCGACGATGATAAGGCCGCTGTCGCCGACAATGATGGTCATGTTCGACACGTCGAACCCGCGCACCTGATAGACGCGCTCGCGCACCTCGAAGAGCCCCGCACCCGCCATCAGCCGCGCGTGGCGCCACAGGCTGGGGTTTACGGTTTCCGGCGCCTCGCCCTGCAGAAAGTTGTACGCGGTGAAATCCCACACCACGCGGCCATCGGCGGCGCGAATCTGTGGCTGGTCCCACGCCGCAATGAAGCCGCGTTGGGCGAAGTCCTCGTCCTCGCGATCGGCCCACGGCAGGCCCTGCGCCAATGCTGCGTTGGCCGCACGGGTGGCGTCACTTGCTTGCGCGAGAGCCAAACCCGGCAAGGCTGCCAACAATGAAGCCGCGATCTGTGCGCGCATGGCATTCCCCCTCTTTCGGACAAATTGCGCCAGTTTCGCGCGTCCGGCAACGCGCGCCCCGCTGGCGCCGCTGGCGCCGTTGCGGCATAGTAGAGTTATGAATGCTCCCCTCGCTCCCGGCGTACACGAGGCGCGCCGCTGGCTGCGCCGGCATGGCGCTGCGGATGGGCGCGTTGTTTGGGGCCGCCGTTGGGGCATCATTTGATGAAGCGTGGCAACGCAAAAGCTACCCCATCGCCTCCGCAATGAGCGCCGCCGCATCTTCCAAAATCGCATCTTCCGCCGCGCCCTGGATCGGCACGCGGCCGACTTCCAGCATCACCGGCGCGGCGAACGGCGACACGCGCTCCAGATCCTTGTGCACGATGGCGCCCTTCACGCGCTTCAAGAGCGCGCCCAGGCGGCGAATGTCGAGATAGCCTTCGCCAGCGTCCGCAAACGCCGCCTGCATCAGAATGTGGTCGGGCTCGTACTCCTTCAGCACGTCATAGATGAGGTCGGCGGAGAAGGTCACGTCGCGCCCGCTCTTGCGCTCGGCGCCGACGACATTGCGCGCGATCATGCCGGCAATGATCGCGCAATTGCCGAAGGTGCGCTTCATCAGCGTGGATTCCGCCAGCCAGCTTTCGAGATCGTCGCCAAGCATGTCCTCGTCGAACAGCGCCGCGAGATTAGAATCGCCCATAGGCTCCAGGCCCCACACGCACATCGCATACTCGCTCGCGAGAAACCCAAGCGGATGTTTGCCCAGGCGCTCGAGCCTGCGCGTGATCAGCATGCCGAGCGTCTGGTGCGCTAGCCGGCCCTCGAACGGATAGCAGACGAGATAATGCTTTGGCCCACGCGGGAACGTCTCGATCAGCATCTGATCGGGTGCGGGGATCGCCGAGCGCCGCTTCTGGATCTTGATCCAGTCGCGCACCTGTTGCGGCAATTGCTTCTGGCGCTTGGGCTCATGCAGCATCATCCGCACGCGCTCCGCAAGAAAGGTCGAGAGCGGAAACTTGCCGCCGGCGTAGGACGGGATGCTCGGATTCTCCGCGCCCGGCGCGCGCACGACCAAAGCCGCATCCTCGCGCACATCGATGAAGCGCAGGATTTCGCCGGCGAACAAG
>CAZNTI010000338.1:0-2898 GCA_964575885.1 uncultured Terricaulis sp. | reverse complement strand
CCCGGGATGAAGCGCCGTTTGCGCGAACGCCGGCGCAGTCGCCGCGCCAACTAAATATGCTGCCAGAATCAAGCGCTTGAACATAACGATCCTCCGCGTGGCGGTCTGTGCGCTGCCGCCTCTTCATTGGAACGTCATGTAAGCGTCACATAAGCTTCATGTAAACGATAAAGAGAGAAATTCGTCCGGGTTCGGACGATTTCTCTGGGACATCGCGCGAGAGCGCCCGCGCTCCCGCGCGACCGGTCCTTCGAAACCTGAAGTGTTGGGACGCCGTTAAACGCGCGCCGCGCTCGCGAACATCGAGTCCACCTCGGCGGCGTAAGCGCCATAGTAGTGTTCGCTCGGCGCCATGAAGACGAGAAGGTTGAGGTCGTCGCCGGCGCGCGCCACCAGCGCCGTGCCGGAAACGTTGAGCCCCGCCGCCGTGCGCGCGCTGATCTCGAATCGCACGCCCCCGGCGCCGGCCAGCGATTGCGGACGCAGATTGGCGGCTTCGGGCTGCTCGTAGCTCGACGCCAGGCTGTCGATCATGAACTCCACCAGCTCGGACTCGCTCATGTCGGCGCGGTAGGTGACCGCCGGGGTGTCGCGGTCGGCGGGACGGAACAGCGGCGTGCCTGGCTTCAATGAAGCCAAATAGAATTGGTTGAGAGAGACGCCGTCGATGGTCAGCAGGTGCACGCCCGGCGAGCGCTGCGGCAGCGCCGCGCTCAAATCCGACCACGGCCGTCGCAGCGTCACCGAGAACGCGTCGCCGACCCGGAAAGCGCCGGCCTCCGCCAGCGTGATGGTGGCGCACGCGCTAAGCAGCGCGCTTGCCGAGACTGCGGCCAAAAGCCCGCGCCGAGTGATGGTCATTGCTGTCCCCCTTGAGCAAATTGCGCCACGCGCGCCTCGATCAGGACGCGGTCGCTGGCGTTAGGTGCGCGCGCGAGATAGGCGGTGAAGAGTTGCGCGGCTTCGTCATTGCGTCCGTCGCGCGCTGCATACTCGCCGAGTTCGCGCCATGCGGCCGCTGGCGCGTCCGCATGCGCGATAGCGTTGGCGTAGTGCTGGGCCGCGCGCTCTCGATCGCCATCACCGCGCCGGATACGGTGAATTTCACCCCGGTAGAATTCAACAAGCCCGATGTCTTCGCCGTGCGCGGCAAGGCGCTCAAGCAGCAGCAAGGTCTGTCCGTAGTCGCGGCGCCGCAAGTCCGCCCGCAGCCATTCGTCAAGGAACGGGCGGATGGCGGCGCGGTAGCGGTCGCGATGTGTCTCGCCGCCGCTCGCTTGCGCCGCGCGCGCGCGCAGCACCTCGACCCGCTCCGAGGAAAGGGGGTGGGTGCGGAAGATGCTGGCGCGGGTCTCCTGACGCCGCACGTCCGGATTGTCCGAGGCCGCTGTTTCCGCGATGAGATGTCCCCAAAGCGTGTGGCCGGCATTGGCGTCGTACCCGGCCGCGATGGCGTTTTCGTAGCCGATCAAATCCGCTTCGCTCTCGTTCTCGCGCGAGAACCCGAACACCGAGGCGATTGTGCCCAGATAGACGATGTCGCCCACGATCGGCACGCCCGCCGCCGCGGTCAGCAGCGAGAACACCGCTGCGCTGTTGGCGCGGTTGCGGATCGTGCGCATCAGGGCGAGCGAATGGCGCTGGCTATAGTGGCCGACCTCGTGGCCCAGCACGAAAGCCAGCTGCGCTTCGTCCTCGGCGCGCAACAGCAGTCCCGACCACACTTCCATGTAGCCGTTCGGCGCCATCGAGGCGTTAAAGTAGGGCCGGTTCATCACGTAGAGGCGAATGTCGCCGCAATGCTCGTCCGCCACCCGGCAAGCGACATCGCGCAGATATGCGTTGAGCGCGGGATCGGTTTCCAGCTGGCCGGAGCCGCGGGCTTCGTTCTCGGCGCGGTCGGACATCCCCCAGAGCCCGCCTTCGTCGGTAGCGATTTCGGGACGTAAGCGCGACGGCGCCCGCGGCGCTGTCAGCGGCGGCGTGGCGAGTTCGGCGGCGGCTTCGGCTGGGGCCGCCGCGGCCGGCTCAGCCGCCGTGCTTGGGGCCGGCTCATCCTGTGCGGCAGCAGCCGTTGCGAGCGCAAACGCCAGCGCCGCAACCGTGAGCAGCCGTCTCACAGCGGCGCGTCTTTCATCAGCACCTCAACCAGTTCCGCTGCACCCTGGGGGGTGCGCATGTCCTGATCGGGGGCGGCGATGACGGTGTTGAACCAAATCACATTGCCGGTGCGCAGGTCGACCAGCGAGGCGTAGACCGCCTGGCTCCCAAGCGGGATGCCGACGCCGAGGATGGCGAGGCCGACCATCATCGCGACCCGCCCTGAACTGGCGTACGTGCCGTAGGCGCCCACGAACAGCGCGTAGTCGGCGTTGTGGGCCGCGCCCAGTTCCTGCACGCCTTCGCCAAGCGTCCATTCGAAGCGGTCGCGCTGGGTTGGCAGCATCGCGCGCATCATCAGGGAGCCGCCGACCGCGTCGTGGAGGCGGATGATCTGGCCGACCCGGCCCTCCATCGCAGTATTGGGGTCGAGCGCGCTTGGCGTATGATTTTCCGCCTGGACAAAATTGGCGATGTGGGTGGCCAGATTGTCACGGCCGGCCAACGACCAGTCCTCCCGCGGCTCCGGCATGCCTGCCGCAGTCAGCACGTGCAGCTGCACGTTGGGGGTCATCACGACGACGCGTGAATTCGCCGGCGGCGGCTCGAATCGGCCCGAAAACGTCGCTGTATTGGTGACCGCGCACGCATTGATCAGCAGCAACGCCGCCAGCGCCAGAACGCCCCTGAACATGGATTCCCCCGAGCCCGCCCCGTTGTGAGTAACATTGGTAGCATGCGCTCGGCGAGGGCCGCGAGCCCTTATCGCCCGCTGAGGCCGCGCGGCGGCTTGTGCGG
>CAZNTI010000337.1:0-2913 GCA_964575885.1 uncultured Terricaulis sp. | reverse complement strand
GCGCTGATAAACCCGCTCCATGGTTTCCAGATAGAGCCGATCGCGGGTGACCTGCGGGGCCTGGCGGTATTGGTCGTAGACGGCGATGAAACGCTGCCCCTCACCGGTCGCCTCACGCACGACTTGCTCACGATAGGCCTGGGCCTGGTTCAGGATCTGTGCGGTCTCGCGCTCGGCGAGGTTGACCGCCGTTTCCGCATCCTGACCGGCGTTGACGACGTCGTTGAAGGCCTCGATCACCGCTTCCGGCGCCGCGGCGCGCAACAGTTCGACCTGGAGCACCTGCACGCCGGTCTCGTACTCGTCGAGCACCTGCTGCATCAATTGCTCGACGTCCTGCTCCACGGCGGCGCGGTCGGTGGTGATGATCGGCTCGAGATTGCGCCGGCCGATGACTTCGCGCATGGCGCTTTCGGCCACCTGCGGCACCGCGCCCGGCTCGTTATTGGGTCCGCGCACCGGATTGCGCACGTTGAACACGAAATCGACGACGTCCTTGATGTTGTACACGATGCGGAAGTGCACCTCGACGATGTTGCGGTCGCCGGTGATCATCAGGCTTTCGTCGGCGTTGTTGACCACGTTGTCGTTGGCGACGCTGAAGCCGATCTCGTCGGTGCGCTGGCCGGTGACGTTGATGACCTGGCGCGCCTCGATCGGGGCCGGCAGATGCCAGTGTGCGCCGGGACCGGTGGTGCGGTCGTAGGCGCCGAAGCGGGTGACCACCCCGCGCGCGCCTTCATCGACGAAATAGACGCCCGTCAGCAGCCAGCCGATCGCCAGCACGCCCGCGATCAGCGGCCAGGAAAAGCTGCGCCGGGGCCCCCCGGTACCCGATCCCCCGCCATCGCCGCCGCCCATGCGCAAACGTTCGCGAAACTGGCGCAGCATGTCGTCGAGATCGGGCCCTTGCGATTGCGGCTGCCGCGGGGGCTGCCCCCACGGCCGGCGCGGTCCTGCGCCCCACGGGCCTTGTCCGCCGCCCGAGCCGCCCGACTGATCATTCCAAGGCATTCGAACTTCTATCCCCGCCTATCCGCTCGCCGGCCGGCCGACCCTTCTGGGCGGCTTGTGCGCCAAGGCTGCGCGCCGATATGTGGCTCTTATGATATGGGATCAAGCATGAACGCTCGGTTGGCGCTGCTCGAACAAGAGGTGGCAAAACGTCTCGATGCCCTCAAAGACCCTGTTTCCGGCAAGGGTTTAATGAGCGCGCAGCGGGTTTTGGGCCTCACCGTAGCAGAAGGCGGCAAGGTTTCGTTTACCATCGAAGCGCCGGCTGCGGCTGCGGCCGGCTATGCCAGCGTGCGCGACCGGGCCGAGGCGGCCGCGCGCGCGGTGGCCGGGATCACCGGGGTCACCGCCGTGCTCACCGCCCACGAAGCGCCGGCGGCCGCCGGCGTCGGCGCCGTCAAGCGCATCATTGCGGTGGCCAGCGCCAAGGGCGGCGTCGGCAAGTCGACGGTAGCGGTCAATCTGGCATGCGCCTTCGCGTCGCTCGGCCTGAAGACCGGCCTGCTCGATCTCGATGTCTACGGTCCCTCGGCGCCGACGCTGCTGGGCACGGGCCTGCGCAAGCCTAAAATGCTCGGCGACCGCACGCTTGCGCCGCTCGATGCGCACGGGCTGAAAACCATGTCGATCGGCTATCTCGTCGATGCGGCCTCGGCCATGATCTGGCGTGGCGCGATGGCCACCAGCGCGGTGCGCCAGATGCTCGACGAAGTCGCGTGGGGGCCGCTCGACGTGCTGCTGCTGGACCTGCCTCCGGGCACCGGCGACGTGCAGCTGACGCTGCTGCAGCGGGTGCAGTTGGCCGGGGCGGTGATCGTCTCGACGCCCCAAGAGATGGCGCTGGCCGACGTGCGCCGCGGGCTCGCCATGTTCGAGAAGACGCACGCGCCGATCCTCGGCGTGATCGAGAACATGGCGTATTTCGAAGGTCCCGACGGCGCGCGCACCTATATTTTCGGCGAAGCCGGCGCACGCCGCACCGCGGAAGCCGCCGGCGCGCCCTTCCTGGGCGAGATTCCGATCGATGTCGGCTTGCGCGAAGCCTGCGACGCCGGCGCGCCCCTGGTCGCGACCGCGCCGAGCCGCCCCGTGTCGCAACGCTTTCTGGCGCTGGCGCACGCCACGCTTGCCAATGCCGAGCGCCTGAACAAGCCAGCCCCGAGCATCGCTTTGGCTTGATCCGGCGCTGCGGCGACCGCGTAGGACGTCTCAGGGAGTAGAGCATGGCGGAGCGCGTGCTGGTCACCGGCATATCGGGCTTCATCGCCTGCCATGTTGCAGCTGAGCTGCTGCGCGGCGGCTACCAGGTCCGCGGCACGGTGCGCTCGCGCGCCAAAGGCGAGGCCACGCGCGCGGGGTTGGCGCGCGCGGGCGTCGACGCCAGCGGGCTGGAGCTGGTCGAGGCAGACCTCGGCGCCGACGCCGGCTGGACCGAAGCCGCGCACGGGTGCGCCTACATTCAACACATCGCCTCGCCGTTCCCGATCCGCCAGCCGCGCGACCGCGAGGAACTCGTTCCCGCCGCGCGCGACGGCGCTTTGCGCGTCGTGCGCGCCGGCGCCGAGGCCAAGCGCATCGTGATGACCTCGTCGATGGTGGCGATGATGTATCGCGCCGGGCGCCCCGCCCGTCTGATGGTGAGCGAACAGGATTGGACCGATCCCGAGTGGCCGCCGCTTTCGGCCTACATCGTCTCCAAGACCCGCGCCGAACGCGCGGTGTGGGATCATGCGCGCGCCAGCGGCCGGACCGACCAGCTCACGATGGTGAACCCGGGGTTCGTGCTCGGCCCCCCGCTCGGCGCCGACGCCGGCACGTCGCTGCAGGTGATCGAGATGATGCTGAAAGGCGCCTACCCGGCGATGCCGCCGGTGGCGTTTCCGGTGGTCGACGTGCGCG
>CAZNTI010000336.1:1682-2914 GCA_964575885.1 uncultured Terricaulis sp. | reverse complement strand
CCAAGGACGCTTCGCTCTGGCGCCAGCCCGATCCCCTGGGCGTGCAGACTGCGCTGAACGAGGTGTGGATGCATCTGGCCCAGCAGCCGGGCACATTGCGGGACGCCCACGCCAATCTCTGGGAGCGCTACGCCGACATCTGGCGCCGCCACGCGAACTATATGCTGACCGGCAAAGCGCCCCCGGAGACCGCCACCCGCGACAAGCGCTTTCGCGATCCGGAATGGCGAACCAATCCGGCCTTCTCGATGCTGCGCGAGTCCTACCTCGCGACCTCTGCGTTCATCACCGATCTGATCGAAAAGACCGAGGGCGTGGATGACGCCACCAAGCGCAAAGCGGCCTTCTTCATCAAGCAGGCGGTCGACGCCGCTTCGCCTTCGAACTTCCTCATGACCAACCCCGCCGCGCTGCGCGCGTTGTTCGACACCAAAGGCCAGAGCCTGCTGAAGGGTGTCGAGAACCTCGCCGAGGACCTCAAGCGCGGCCAGGGCGCGCTGGCGATCTCGCAGACCGATCTCGACGCGTTCAAAGTCGGCGAAAATGTCGCCACCACGTCCGGCAAGGTGGTGTTCCGCAATCGCGTTTTCGAACTCCTCCAATACGCGCCGACGACGGCGACGGTGCACGCGGTTCCGCTGCTGATCTTTCCGCCCTGGATCAACAAGTTCTACATTCTCGATCTGCAGCCCAAGAACTCGATGATCAAGTGGCTGACCGATCAGGGCCATACCGTGTTCCTGGTGTCTTGGGTCAATCCCGGCGAGGACATGGCCGAGGTCGGGTTCGAGGACTATTTGCGCGAAGGCATTTACGCTGCGGTCGACGCCGTGTGCAAAACCATCGACGTCGACCGCGTCAACACCGTGGGCTATTGCGTCGGCGGCACGTTGCTGGCGGCGGGACTCGCGCACATGGCCAAGAAGGGCGACACGCGCATCCAGAGCGCCACCTTCTTCGCCAGCCAGTCCGACTTTAAATGCGCCGGGGATCTGCTGGTCTTCTCCGACGAAGCCGGGATCAAGTTCCTGGAAGACAAAATGGATCAGGCCGGCGGCGTGCTGAGCGCACAAACCATGGCCGACACCTTCAACGTGGTGGCGCTGGATTACCCTTCGATGAAGTTCAACGCGAAGGCGCCGGATGCGATCGAGGTGGACTTCGAGCGGAAGATCGAAATCACCAACCCGGATGCGAAGATCTATGCTTTGGAGGAGGATGTCGCCAAGGTG
>CAZNTI010000336.1:0-1672 GCA_964575885.1 uncultured Terricaulis sp. | reverse complement strand
TCAACGCCCTGCGTTCGAACGATCTGATCTGGAACTACGTCGTCGACAATTACTACATCGGCAAGCTGCCGCCGCCCTTCGACCTGTTGTATTGGAACGCCGATCAAACGCGCATGCCAAAGGCGCTGCATCTGTTCTACCTGCGCCGCTTCTATCGCGACAATGCGCTGGCGGAGGGCGAGATGTCGTTGCTCGGTGAGACGCTCTCGCTAGCCGACGTCAAAATTCCCATAATGATGCAGTCTTCGAAGGAAGATCACATCGCGCCGGCGGCGAGCGTGTTTCGCAGCGCCAAGGCGTTCGGCGGGCCCGTAGAATTCATGCTCGCGGGCTCGGGTCATATTGCCGGGGTGATCAACCACCCCGCGGCGGCGAAGTACCAATACTGGACCAACCCCAATCTCGACGGCGCGCTTGAGGATTGGCTGGCGTTCGCCGAAGAGCATCCGGGCTCATGGTGGCCGCACTGGGACCGCTGGCTGGCGGCGAAATCCGGACCCGACGTGGCGGCCCGCGACCCGAGCGCTGGCAAGCTAGAACCGCTTTGCGACGCGCCGGGCGAGTACGTGAGGGTCCGCAGCTAGAGGCCCGCGTCCTCTTCGAGCCCCAGCATCAGGTTGAGGTTCTGAACCGCGGCCCCAGAGGCGCCCTTGCCGAGATTGTCCAGGAGCGCAACCAGGCGCGCCTCGCCATTGTGACCAAAGACAAAGAGGTCGAGACAATTGGTTCCGTTCAGACCCTGGGGCTCGAGCGTCTTCAGCGCCCTCGACTCCTCCAGCGGCGTCACCTTGACGAAGCGCTCACCCTCGTAGGCCTGCGCCAGCACCGCGTGCACGTCGCCAAGCTTGGCGCCATTGTCCATCGTTGCGAGGGGCAGCGGAACTTCAACGATCATGCCGTTGTAGTAACGCCCCACGCTTGGCGCGAAGATCGGTGCGCGGGCGAGATCTGCATACTTTTGCATCTCCGGCACGTGCTTGTGTGTTTGCGCCATGGCGTAGATGCGGAACGGCGCGCGGGTGAATCCTGGCGAAGCCTCGTCCTCGAACTCGGCGATCATCGCTTTGCCGCCCCCGGAATAACCGCTGACGGCGTTGACGCTCAGCGGCCAATCGCGCGGGACCACGCCCTGCTCCACGAGCGGGCGCACCAGCGCGATGAAGCCCGTCGGGTAGCATCCCGGATTCGAGACGCGCTTCGACGCCGCGATCTTTGCCCGCTGCTCTTTCGCCATCTCGGCAAAGCCATAAGTCCAGTCCGGCGCGACCCGGTGTGCGGTCGAGGCGTCGATCACCTTCACCGCATCGTTGTCGATCAGCCCCACCGCCTCGCGCGCCGCATCGTCGGGCAGGCAAAGGATCACCGCCTCGACGCTGTTCAGCAAGCGTTTGCGTTCGTCTGCATCCTTGCGCCTGGCCGGATCGATCGAAACGAGTTCGAGATCGCGCCGGCCCTCCAGCCGCTCGCGGATTTGCAGGCCCGTGGTGCCCGCTTCACCGTCGATGAACACTTTCGCCATGGCTTCCAACTATCCTGCCTGCAACGTTTTTCCCGCTCAAGTCCGGGCGCAAACGAGGACGGGCGCTTCCCTGAGAGAAGCGCCCGTCCCCGTGTACCCGAAGTGAAGCTCTTAACGCTTCGAGAACTGGAAGCTCCGGCGGGCCTTCGCCTT
>CAZNTI010000335.1:0-2929 GCA_964575885.1 uncultured Terricaulis sp. | reverse complement strand
AATTCGTCGTGCACCTGCAACAGCATGCGCGCTTTGAGGCCGGCGCGAGCGAGCGCACCCGGCAAGCGCACCATGGCGCGGCGGATGATGTCGGCGGCCGCACCCTGCAGCGGTGCGTTGATCGATTGCCGCTCGGCGGCGCCGCGCTCCTGGTAGTTCTTGGATTTGGCCCCGGCGATCCAGATGCGACGGCCGAAGATGGTTTTCACATAGCCGTTGGCGCGCGCGAACGCCTTGGCCTCCTCCATGTAGTCGCGGATGCCCGGGAAGCGCTCGAAATACTTCTTGATGTAGGCGTCGGCCTCGCCCCGGGCGATGCCCAGATTGCGCGCGAGGCCGAACGCGGAAATGCCGTAGATGATGCCGAAATTGATCGCCTTGGCGTTGGCGCGGACTTGCTTAGGCATGCCCTCCACCGGCACGCCGAACATTTCCGAGGCGGTGCGGGCGTGAATGTCGACGCCATCTGCGAACGCCTGCTTCAGCTGCGGAATGTCGGCGACGTGCGCGAGCAGGCGCAGTTCGATCTGCGAATAGTCGGCCGAGACCAGCACATTACCCGGCTCGGGGATGAACGCCTCACGCAGCCGCCGCCCCTCTTCGGTGCGGATCGGGATATTCAGAAGATTGGGATCGTTCGACGAAAGCCGCCCGGTCGTGGTGGCGGCGAGCGCGTAGCTTGTATGCACGCGCCCGGTCTGCGGATTGATCGCCTGGCCCAGCGCTTCGGTGTAAGTCGAGCGCAGCTTTGAGAGTTCGCGCCAATCAAGCACCACGCGCGGCAGCTCGTGGCCTTGCTCAACCAAGTGTTCGAGGATCGAAGCGTCCGTCGACCAGGCCCCGGTCTTGGTCTTGGCGCCGCCTTCCAGTTTCATTTCGCCGAACAGGATGTCGCCCAATTGTTTGGGTGAGCCGACATTGAACTCGCGCCCGGCCAGCCCCTGCGCCTCGGCCTCGAATTGCAGCATGCGCTGTGCGAACTCGCCCGACAGTCGCGACAGCATTTCCAGATCGATCTTGATCCCTGCGCGTTCCATGGCTGCAAGCACCGGCGGCAGCGGCCGTTCGAGCGTTTCGTAGACGCTCAGCACACGCTCGCGCCCCAAACGCGGCTTCAGCATGCGCCAAAGCCTTAACGCTGCATCGGCGTGCTCGCAGGAATAGACGCTGGCGCGCGCCATCGGCGCGAAGTCAAAGCCGATCTGGGCTTTGCCCTTGCCGATCACCTCGGCGAGCGGCGTCGCCTGGTGGCCCAGGTGCTTTTCAAGCAACGCGCTCTTATCGTGCGGATCGAGCCCGCCATACAGCGCGTACGATATCAGCATCGGGTCGTCATAGGTGTTGAGCGCGATTCCGTATTTCGACAGCAGCGCGACATCCCATTTGATGTTGAGCCCCACTTTCAGGACGCTCTCGTCCTCAAACAGCGGCTTCAGAGCGGCGATCGCCTCGGCTAACGCAATCTGCGCCTCTGCTCCGGTTTGCCCAGAGGGCGCCGAGGGCGCTGGGGGCGCTTCGAGTTCGCTCGCAAACAATTCCCCCGCGCGCGGGTCGGCGGCGCGGTGGCCAAGCGGCGCATAAATGGCGTCATTGGCGGAAATGGAGAGCGCCACGCCCACCAGTTCCGCACGCTGCGCGTCGAAGCAATCGGCCTCGGTGTCCAGACCGACGACGCCGGCCGCACGCGCGCGCGCAATGTATGCCTGAAGCCCCGCCAGATCGCGTACGATCGTGTAGGCGTCGTGGTTGAATACGCGCTCCACCGGCTCGGCGATCGGCCCGCCGCTGGCATACGCCTCAGCCGCGGGCGCGGGGGCCGGCGCATCGACCGCATAAGAGGCCACGATAGCTGCGCCCTTCACCTTCGCGTAGTGCTCGCGTACGCGTCGCCCCAGCGTGCGAAACTCCATCACGTCGAGGAATTGCAGCAGCATCGCTGGATCGGGCTCGCGCACCGCGAAACGCTCCCAGGGCTCCTCGACCGGCACGTCATCCTTCAAGGTCACCAACTGACGCGACAGCCGGATCTGATCGGCATGCGTGATGAGGGTTTCGCGCCGCTTGGGCTGCTTGATCTCGGCGGCGCGCTCGAGGATGGCGTCGAGCGATCCGAACTGCGCGATCAGCTCAGCGGCGGTTTTCGGACCGATGCCGGGCGCGCCGGGCACGTTGTCGGTGGAATCGCCGATCAGCGCCTGCGCATCGATCACCTTGTCCGGCGTCACGCCGAACTTTTCCAACACCGCTTCGACCCCGAGGGGACGGCTTTTCATCGGATCGAAAAGCTCGATCGCGCCATCGACGATAAGCTGCATCAGATCCTTGTCGGAGGAGACGATCTTCACCGTCGCGCCGGTGGCTGCGGCCTGGCGCGCATAGGTGGCGATGAGATCGTCGGCTTCATAGCCGCCCATTTCGACGCAGGGCAGATTGAAGGCGCGGGTGGCGTCGCGGATGAGCGGAAATTGCGGGGCCAGATCCTCCGGCGTCGGAGGACGATTGGCCTTGTACTCGGGGTAGAGCTTGTTGCGGAACGTGACCTCGGACTTGTCGAAGATGACCGCCAGATGCGTAGGCGCCTCGGAGGCCTTCATCTCCTCCAGAAACTTCCACAGCATGTTGCAAAAGCCCGCAACCGCGCCGACCGACAGGCCGTCCGACGCGCGCGTGAGCGGCGGCAGCGCGTGATAGGCGCGGAAGATGTAGCCCGAGCCGTCGATGAGGAAGAGGCGTTGAGCCTGCGATTTCGCCATTGGCCCTCTCTTAGGCGCTTCGCGCTTCCCGGTCAGCCCCGGACATCGCCACGCACGACAGCGCGGAAGAAGGCGTTCGTCTGGGCCAGCAGCAACGGATCGGGGGCCGGCGGCGGGCCCTTGGCGGCGAGCCCCCACGCGGCCTGCGCCTCGATGTAGGCGTCAAGCGCGGGGAT
>CAZNTI010000334.1:0-2930 GCA_964575885.1 uncultured Terricaulis sp. | reverse complement strand
CACAGGTAATCTATGGTGCCGCTTGCCCAGCGCGTTGAGCTCGGCGAGGAGTTCGTGCGCCTTCATGGCCTTGCCGTCGATCGCAACAAGATCGCCGCGCTCGAATGTCAGAGTCACAACCTCGGCCCGATCCGGCGCCTCCTCGGGCGTGATGGTGCGGCGATCGCTTCGCTTGGTGACGATATCGGGAACCTCGAGGTCCGGATCTTCGAGCGCCAGTCCTTCGCTCGACGTGTGCAAGAGATTGGCGTCAATCGAGAATGGGGCCGCCTGCTCTTTCCCCGAGGCGATGGGGATCGCATGCTTGCGCGCATAGTCGAGCAATGCGGGCCGCCCCTCGAACGCCCACTCTCGCCATGGCGCGATCACCCGCACATCGGGCTTCAGCGCATAATAGCTCACTTCGAAGCGCACCTGGTCATTGCCCTTACCGGTAGCGCCGTGACAAACGGCGTCAGCGCCCACCATGTTGGCGATCTCGATTTGGCGCTTAGCTATCAGCGGGCGCGCAATCGAGGTGCCCAACAGGTATTGCCCCTCATAGAGCGTGTTGGCGCGAAACATCGGAAACACGAAGTCGCGGACGAATTCCTCGCGGAGATCATCGATGAAGATGTTCTCGGGCCTGACGCCCATGGCCAGAGCCTTGGCGCGCGCCGGCTCAAGCTCCTCACCCTGGCCCAGATCGGCGGTGAAAGTGACGATCTCGCACCCGTAGGTCTCCCCCAACCATTTGAGGATGATCGACGTGTCGAGCCCGCCGGAATAGGCCAGCACCACCTTGTTGATCTTTGCAGCCGCCATCCACGCCCTCTCTGAGGAAAGCGCGCACTCCTCACACATGGCCGCGATCAAATCAACGGAAGCGGTCGGTCGCGCACCCACTTCGAGAAGAGCCATTTGACGCCGCTCGCAGGCGGCGTGCCGGCGTGCAGTGTCTTGCGGTCGGGGCGGCCGTCGGCGTCGACGTTCCAAAACAACAGCGCGTCGCCCTGTCTGCCCTTAAACCGCCAGTCGAGGCGCGGAAACGCCGTCTCGCCAGCTTCGTAATCGTCATTCAGGTAGATCAGGAAGGTCGCAACGCGCTGGCCGATTTGCTGCAACTCGCGAGCGAAGTGAGCCTCGCCGGGGTCCAGAAAGTCGAAGTGCGGCTTGTATTCCTGGCCCGGGGTGTAGTGGAGGATGTTGGTCGGCTCCTGATGCGCGACCGGTAAATCGATTGCGGCGGCGATCCGCGCATGCACCAGCTGGATAACCAGGTCGGTGTGGAGCACGGAAAAGCCCATGCCGGTGTTAGTGCGAATGGCGTCGACCCGGGCGCCGCCCGCCTCAGGATTCTTCACCCGGGCGGCCTCAAGCTGCGGGCGGGCGCGCTCCATGATCCAGGCGCAAACCGCAGGCGACGCGAACCCCGCTATGGTCGCCACCCGCGGCGCCTCGAATTGCGGCTCGGCGATCGGGGCGCCGAGCTGGCCGGGGTCGAACGACGCCCCGAGCAGCGCCAACTGGCGTTGCGCACGCTCATCGCCCGCTCCCGCCGCGCGCGCGACCAAAGCATGCGCATCTGTCCAGCTCTGCCGGCGGCCGACCCCGAGCGCCGCCAGGACCGCCAGCAGCTGCAGCGCCTCCGTTTCGTCCTGAGCCGCCGCGGCCTCGATCAGCCGGATGCCCTCGGCCGGGGCGTGCGGCGCTTGGCGTCCTACCAGCAGCCGACCGCCGAGTTCAGCCTGCGCCCGCGCCTCGCCTGCATTGGCCCGCGCCTGCAGCGACATTAGGTCTGCACTCGACACTTCGCGGGCTCCAGGCTTCGGGCGAGATGCTAGAATACTGCCGATGCGCCGCAACTTCGATCAGCTGCTACGCGACCTGATCGCGCCGCCCCCGGGCATGCCCGCGGTGGATTTCACCGCGCCGGCCGGCGCGCCCGCCTTGTTTGCTCCGGACTCGGTCACCTGGCGGGTCATGAAAAATCCGGTCGCGCTGCTGGTCGGCGGGGTTGCGGCTGTGATCCTTGAGCTGGCCGAGCCGCGGGTTCGCGCCGGCGTTTGGGAACACACGAGCTTTCGCGGCGATCCAGTCAAGCGCATGCGCCGCACCGGATATGCGGCCTGGGTGACGGTTTACGGGCCGGCCGAGTCGGCGCGGGCACTGATCGCCAAGGTCGCGCGCATGCACGCACATGTCGAAGGCGCGACGCCGGCTGGCTCGCGTTATCGCGCCGACGATCCGGAATTGCTCAACTGGGTGCACGCCACTGCCGCCTGGGGGTTCATTGAAGCTTATCGGCGCTTCGTGCGACCAGTGAGCGCCACCGACCTCGACCGGTTCTACGCCGAAGGCGCGCCGGCCGGAGAGCGGTACGGCGCAGATGCGTCACCGCGCTCGAAATTGGAGCTGGAGGCGCTCTTCGCGGCAATGGCGCCTCAGCTTGAAGCCTCGAGCATCATTTTCGAGTTTCTCGACATCGTCCGCACGGCGCCCGTCACCCCGGTCAAGGCGCTGCAGCGCTTGGCCGTTCGCGGTGCGGTCGAGATCACGCCTACGTGGGCGCGGGAGCGGCTGGGGCTCGGGCCGGACCTGGGTTTGCGTCGACCCGGCTACGAGACGCTGCTGCGAACGCTGGGCGCAGCCGGCGAGCGCTTCGTCATCGCCGATGCGCCCCCTGCGCAAGCCTGCGTCCGGATGGGGCTCGATGCGGATTACTTGTATCGGTGATCGTGCGTGGTGTCGCCCGCCTCGCCCCCGCCTTGCCTCACACCATCACCTGATTGCCGAGCTCGACCGCGCGGCCGGAGGGGATGTGGAAGAAGTCGGTCGCGTTGGTGGCGTTGCGGGCGAGGAAGATGAACAGATGATCCTGCCAGAGCGGCATGCCGCTCTTTTCGCTGGGCACGATGGTGCGCCGCGACAGGAAGAAACTCGTCTTCATG
>CAZNTI010000333.1:0-2932 GCA_964575885.1 uncultured Terricaulis sp. | reverse complement strand
GGTGTCGTTGCCGATGCGCGCGGCGCCGCGTCCGGGCCAGGATCACATGATCATCGAAGGCAAAGGCGGCAAAGAGCGGTTGGTGGCGCTGGGCGGGCCGGCGCTTGAGGCGTTGGCGGCGCATGTGGAGGCGCGCGCGGGCGCGTTGCCGAAGGTGGAGGCGCAGCGCGAGAAGGCGCAGCGTTGGCTGTTCCCGTCAGCGAGTGCGGCGGATGGAAAGCTGACGCGCCGGCGTGTGGCGCAGATTCTGGAAACAGCGGCGGCGAAGGCGGGCATCGATCCGGCGCGGGTGTCGCCGCACGTGTTGCGGCACGCCTTTGCGACGCATTTGGTGGAAGGCGGCGCCGATCTGCGCACGGTGCAGACGCTGCTCGGCCACGCCGACATCGCCACGACTCAAATCTACACACACGTCGCCACCGGCCGGCTGCAGGCGGTCGTCGAGAGCAAACACCCGTTGGCGCGTCAGCGAAAATGCGCCAAAACCTTGAGCTAAGGTGGTGAAGCGATGAGCACGAACGATTTGTCCCAGTCCGGCGGAGGGCGCAGCAGCGCCTTCCTGGTGTACGTGCTCTACCTGCTCTCGATTCCGAGCTTTGCGGTATTCGCATTGCTCGGCGTCATTATCGCGCTGGTGGCGCGCGCCGACGCCGGGGCGTTTGCGCGCGGTCACCTGAACGACCAGGTCCGCATTTGGTTTATTGCATTCTGGTGGGGCGTCGGGCTGGCGCTGGCGGCCCTGCTGGGCGGTATTCTTACCGTTATCCTGATCGGTTTTCCGATCCTCTGGATCGTGGGCATCATCGCCTTGGTGGTGATGATCTGGTTCACCATCAAGAGCCTGTTCGGGCTGCTCGCGCTGATGGATGGGCGCCCGCGCTGACATCAAACAGACGTTACAGGGTTGAAACTCTGCGCCTGCTGGTGTGTTCTGCCGCACGAGGGAGCGCGCGGCAGCTGGCCGCGCCATAAACAATGGCGAGCAGGCAGAATGAAAAAATACTTCACGGCGGCGGCATTGTTCGCCCTTATGGCGACTTCGGCGTCGGCGTACACCGGGTACCTGAAACCCGATCAGTTTTGGCCTGAAGACAGCGTCGTGGCGATCGAGGGCTCGTTCGCCAGCGAGTTCTTCACGCCGGCGATCGCGCTGCCGGCCGACGACATGTCGCTGATCAATCCCCAGGGCGCGAGCCAGCAATTCGACAGCGTTGTCATCGAAAACGAGGCGACCCGCATCGAGGCGGGTGTGCCGGTCGGGGGCACCTACCGCATCTCCACCGGCGAGCAGATGGGTCAGGTGGTGACGCTGGTCGCCGAGAACGGCGCCTGGCGGGTGCTTGGCGAGGGCGAAACGCCCGCCGCCGCGACGCAAACCACCACGCTGCAGCCGGTCACGCAGGCCGACGTCTATGTCACGCGCGGCCAGCCGACGCGCGGATCCGTCGACAGCCCAAGCGGCACGTTGGCGCTGCGCCCGGTGACGCACCCCAACCAGGTGCTGCACACGCAAGGCATGGAAGTCGAAGTGTTGTTCAACGGCGCGCCGCTGCCCAATCTCGCGGTCGTGCTTTACGCTGCCGGCGAACCCGACACCGATCTCGAATCGTACGTCGTCACCAACGAAATGGGACGCGCGACCTTCACCTTTCCGGCGCCGGGCGCATACGTGATCGCCGCCCGCCACCGCGCGCAGGCGCCTGCAGGCGCCGAAGCCGCAATCCGCAGCTACACCACGACGTTGACGCTTGAGGCCTACGCGCAGCTGCCGGAAACCTACGATGTCGCCGCCCGCGAGGCGCAGCAGAACGCGCAGCGCGAACGCGCTGCGAGCGCTGCGACCAATCCGGCGCGGCGTCCGGCGCGGCGTCGCGTCGGCCGTCCCGACAACTGAGGCGCAAAGCGCGAGCGGGCCTATGATGAAGCATTATCTGGCGGCGGCGGCGCTGCTCGTCCTCACGGCGACTTCGGCATCGGCGTACACCGCGTATCTGAAACCGAGTGAGTTCTGGCCGGGCGGCAGCAACGTCACCGTTGAGGCGGCGTTCGCGAGCCAGACCTTCACGCCGGAAGTTGCGCTGCCTGGCGAAACCTTCGTGTTGCTGAACCCAACCGGGCAACGCGAAGGCTTCGACCGCCTGGCGATTGAAGTCGGGCGCACGCGCGCGGTGGCCGGGGTCGTGGCCCCCGGCACCTACCGCATCTCGACCGGGGAACAATTGGGGCAAGTGATCACGCTGGTTGCCGACAACGGCGCTTGGCGTGCGCTCGCACCGGGCGAAACGCTTGCGCCCGAAGCTTCTACAACCACGCTGCAGACCGTGATCCAGGCCGACGCCTACGTCACGCGCGGGCAGCCGACCCGAAACGTGGTCGATCAGCCGGCGGGTTCGCTCGCCATCCGGCCGATCACGCACCCAAATCAGGCGCTGGCCGCGCAGGGCATGAGCATCCAGGTGCTGTTCAACGGCGCACCGCTGCCCAACTCGCCGGTGGTGGTCTATGCCGCCGGCGAGCCCGACTCCGATGTCGACCGTTACGCCGTCACCGACGCCTCCGGCAACGCACTGCTGAGCTTCCCCGGCCCCGGCCTATATCTGATCGCCGCACGGCATCGCGCGCCGGCCGGCGACGGCGGCGCGGCCGCCGTGCGCAGCTACACCACCACGCTCACGATCGAAGCGTACGCGGAGCTACCGCAGCCGCAGGTGAACGATACCCGCCGCGGCGGCAGACGTCGGGAATAACAAGTAACAATACTTGACATTTGTTACTTCGAGGCCCAGATGAAACTCCGTTCTAGGAGGTTCATCCATGCAGACACGCCGCCTCGGGGCCGCCGGCCCCCACGTTTCCGCCATCGGCCTTGGGGCCATGGGGATGTCGGACTTTTACGGCGCAGCCGACGAGGCTGAATCCGTCGCCACCGTGC
>CAZNTI010000332.1:0-2937 GCA_964575885.1 uncultured Terricaulis sp. | reverse complement strand
TGGGGCGCGAACTCCTCCGGGGCGAGTATTATTGAGCGACTTAACCCGCATTGCGGCCCCTATCGCACGACCCGGCGGACAAATCCAAGCCGCCTTCGAGGATCGAATGCGCCAAAGCGGCGGCTTTGTCTTGCATTGCGAACGCGGACGCGTGATTTTGCCGCCAAACCGCTCCGCCTTCGCGGGCGCAACAGGCTTGAGAAGGAATGAGATTGTGGCGGATGCGAACGGCCAGGCGGCGAGCGACGCTGGGGAATCTGAAGTTCAAGGGGATCCGGTCGTCATCAAGAAGTACGCCAACCGGCGGCTCTACAACACCGCCGCGTCGAGCTACGTAACGCTCGAGCACTTATCGGACATGGTCCGCAGCGGCGTCGATCTCGTGGTTCTGGACGCCAAGAGCGGGGAAGACATCACCCGCTCGGTGCTGACCCAAATCATCTTCGAGCAGGAAAGCCGGGGCCAGAACCTGCTGCCGGTAGCCTTCCTCCGCCGGCTTATCCGCTTCTATGGCGACCAGATGCAGGGCTTCCTGCCCCCCTACCTCGAGATGAGCATGGAGAGCTTCTCCAAGGCGCAGGAGCAGATGCGGGAAAACTTCTCGCGCGCGTTCGGGGCCAAGACCCCTATGGCGGCGTTCGAAGAGCAGACGCAGCGCAATATGGCGATGTTCCAGCAGGCGCTGTCGATGTGGACGCCGTTCACGGCGGCGGGGGTCGGCAAGAGCCACGCCACCGATTCCGACAAGGACGAGGAGCTGGCCGACCTGCGCCGCCAGATGGAGGCGATGCAGAAGCAGCTCGACGCCATGAGCCGCAAGCCCTAGCCGGCTTGGTTACCGCTACGTTTGGCATGAGCTATGCACGCTCTGCCGCATGGGCGGTGAATACACCCCGCGCGAGGTCGATGCTGAGTTTATCGTTATCGATGAACGCCGCACCCGCGAGCGCCGTGCCCGCCGGGACGTGCGCCGCGCGCTCGATCCGCTGTTCGCGGCGCTTTTGATCGCCCAGATCGCGCCGCAGGCGCCGGCCCCGGCCAGCGCTTATCGGCGAGCCTCGAGGTTGCGGGCCGGCATTGTGGTCAACGTAAAAGCCTGAACCCGGTCAGGCGCGCCTGCGGGTGCTGCGTTCGAACTCGGCGAGCCAGTCGTCGATGGCGTCGAGCCTGGCTTCAATGCTTTCGATCCGCGAGGCCGGGTCGTCGCTGGGCATCACATCGCGCACCGCGACCCCGCTGCGAAGGGTAACCTCCACCAGGTCGGCCCGAAGAAGGTTGGTGAACGCGCGCAATTCGTCGGCGGTGGCGGTGCGTTCGTTAGTGAAAACGCGGTGCAGTTCGCTGCGCTCCAGCCCGGCGGCGGCGGCGAGCGCGCCACGCCCCAGCCCGCACTCGGAGAGCCGGGCGTCGAACCAGTCGGCGTCGAAGAACAGAGACATGGCGGCTTGTCCCACCTCAGTTACCGGCGCCGATCCTGCAACACCGCCAGCTCATGGACATCTTTCCGCGATTCGCACGCTGGCTCGACTTTGCAATCGCGTTAGGTTTGGGCCTTTGGTGCCTTTGAAGGGGATAAGACCCGCCGGCGCGGGACTTATCCCCAGGCCCGTTAGTGCTGGCCGGCAAACTCGACGTCGCGGCGCGCCGAGATGATCGTCACCACCACGCCCGCCAGCACGTCCAGCAGCGCCATCACCAGCATGATGAAGAATACGCTGGTCGCGAACGCGGGGTGCAGCAGGAACTCGACCAGACAGATGATGAACACCAGCATCGACAGCGCGTGATTGAAGATCGCCGCGGTGCCGGTCGAGGTCGATTTCAGCAATTCGATGAACAGCAGCAGCAGCGCCAGCAGCACCAGCACGTCGCCGAACGCCACCACCCACTCCACGCCCGAGGCCATCGGCACCCGCAGCCAGGGATCCTGCAAATGTCCGCGAACAATGGCGGAATCCCCGTCATTCGCCGCCGTCGATCCAAAAGCCCAGATGTTGTAGGTCAACACCGGGATCAGGATCAGCGGGAAAACGTTGAAAATGGCCCCCATGGAACTTCCCTTTCCAGCGCTCTGCGACTGACGCGCACGAGCCGCGGCAGCCAAAAAAGGTACGCCCAGCGGCGGCCTCGTCATAATTCGTCCGCCCCGCCTGGGGGCCGCGCGCGGGTGCGCAACCACATCACTCCGAACAAGTCGGTCAAGTTCGCGGCCAAGCGCCCGAGGTTGGTATACTTTGAGCGACCGGCCTTACGGGAACGATGGTTAACCTCTAAAAATTCCACTGCATAGCCTTCACGCAACATCAGCGCCGGCATGTAGCGATGCATGTGGTCAAAATAGGGAAGGCTCAAGAACGCCTCTCGTTTGAATACCTTGATCCCGGACCCGCTGTCGTCGGCGCCGTCCCTGAGCGCGGCCTTGCGCACCGTGTTGGCGATCCGCGAGGCCATCCTCTTGCTCCAGCTGTCGCGCCGCTTGGCGCGTTTGCCGGCCACCATGCCCAGATTGGGCGGTGCGTCGGGCCGTGTCAGCTTGGCCAGCAATCGCGGCAGGTCGGCGGGATCATTCTGGCCGTCGCCGTCGAGCGTCGCCACGATCGCGGCCCGGGCGGATTGCACGCCGGTGCGCACCGCACGGCTCTGGCCGCAATTCTGGCGATGGCCGACAAGGCGCAGCGCCGGCAACTCCCCCTTCAGCGCGGCGAGTTCGGCGCGGGTGTCGTCGCGGCTCGCGTCGTCTACGAAAATCATCTCGTAGGAGCGCCCATCCAGTGCGCTGGCGATCTCGCGCGCCAGCGCCGCGGCATTGCCGGCCTCGTCGTGCACTGGCGCCACCACGCTCAATTCAATGCTTTGCGGCAAATCTGGTTCCTCAGGGGGCAACGGCGGGCTCTCTTAACCGCTTCGCCGGACAGTGGCGAGGCCCGATTGCCAGGC
>CAZNTI010000331.1:0-2949 GCA_964575885.1 uncultured Terricaulis sp. | reverse complement strand
CCACGGCCAAATCCTCGATTCCGGCCGAAATCAGGGGCTCGATTATGTCGGCCTTCGCATGATCGTCCGCTTCAATCCAGATCCCGCCGATTGATCACGGCGCGAGCATGCGGTCGCCGTAGCTGTCGGCCTGGCGTCCAAGGCTGATCCAGCGGCGGAACAAGCCCTCGATCTGCGCGCGCGAGGTCACCAGGCAGGAGCCGTCATTGGCTTGCGCGTCGTCCGGCGCCGCAGCCGCTGGCGCCGTCGCGCTGGACGGCGGCCGTAGCGGCTTCGGGGCCGCCTGCTTGGCGTCGGCATCGCCCGGCGCGGTGGCGGGCGCGAACATGTCGGCCCATGGGCTCGCCACGCCGGCTTCAGTCAGCGCCGCCTCGGTGAAGTCGCCGCAATTGGGTTGATAGCTCCAGATGCGATCGCCCTCGATGCGGACCAAGCCGTAATAATAGCGCCCGCGATCGGCCTTGAATTCCTCGGCGACGTACCAGCCGGGTGCGAGCGGCGCGAACGCTATGCGCCGCGTTTCGTTATTGGCGTCGGTTTGCACGCACATGGCGCCCTCCGGGGCGATGACGAAGCTCGGCTCGAGCACAGTTGCGCCCCCGGCGTCGACCGCCGGCGTGCCGAATTGGGTGGCCTGACTGAACGGACAGCGCCCGCCGCTGTCGCCGTAGAGCGCGGTTTCGGAACTGAAGCAGCCGCCCAAAGCCGCCGCCGCAAGCGCCGCCAGCACCAATCCTGCGCGCCGCATGATCGCACCCCTCGCCTTGGTTGCCACACTTAAGCAGGAAGATCGGGCTTATGTCACCGGCCGCTTTCCTCCCCGCGCGTCGAGCGGCTAAGGTTATGTGGGATTTGAGGGAGAGATTCGATGCGGACGCCGGTTGTGGGCTTGGCGGCCCTGGGCGCATTGATCGCCAACGCTCCCGAAGCCCAGGCTGGCGTCGATCAGGTGCATCTGGGCGTCATGGCGCACAATGTCTGCGTCACCGATTGCAAAAACGCCGACAAGGAAGACGGCCCAAATATCGAGTTGCAGCTGTCCTTCGACTCGCCCGGCTGGCTGCATTGGGCAGGGCGACCGCAGCCGTTCGTGATGGCCTCGGTCAATACGGCCGGCGACACCAGTTTCGGCGGGGTGGGGCTTGAGTGGCGCTGGGACTTCGCCGAGGGCTGGGCGATCGAGCCCGGCGTTGGCTATGTCGTGCATGACGGCGCCACCGATCTGCCGTTCCCGGCGGGCTCGCCGGAGGCGGCGGCGTTCACAGAGGAAAACGTGCTGCTCGGCTCGGAGGATCTGTTTCGCACCTCGATCGGGCTCACACGCGATTTGCCCGGGCCCTGGGAAGTGCAGGTGCTGTTCGAGCATCTGAGCCACGGGCAAATCCTCGGCGAGGGCCGCAACCAGGGCATGGACGAAATCGGCATTCGCCTGGGCTATCGCTTCGGCGAGTAGGCGCGGTAGGATCGTCCCGGTTCAGCGCCGAGGGGGACCCGCATGACGCGCCGGCTCAAGGACTTTCTAAGCGATCATACCCGCCGTCGCCGCATTCTGGCGCTGGACGGCGGCGGTGTGCGGGGGTTGCTGAGCCTCGGCGTGTTGTCGGAGCTTGAGGCCGAACTGCGACGCCGCAGCGGCGACAGCGATTATCGCCTTAGCCAGTATTTCGATTTGATCGGGGGCACTTCCACCGGCTCCATCATCGCCACCGCCCTGGCCTTCGGATGGGAGGTGGCCGATGTCTGGGCCACTTACCGGCAATTGATGCCGCGCGTGTTCGGCAAGACGTTGGGCAGCGGCCTCCTGCGGCCGCTATTTCCCGAAGAGCCGCTGGCGCGCGCGCTCAAGCAATTCTTCGCAGCCGAAACGCTGGAATCGCCCAACCTTGAAACCGGGCTGGCGATCTTCGCCAAGCGCATGAACAGCGGCAGCGCCTGGTCCTTCTGTAACAATCCCCGCTGGAACTATTACGACAACCTGAAGCCCACCGACGAGTTTGCGCCGAACCGCACGTTCCTGCTGCGCAGCCTGGTGCAGGCAAGTGCGGCCGCGCCGCACTTCTTTCGTGGCGTGCACATGGCGATCAAGACCGACGATCCCGAGGGCCGCAAAAACGAACCGGCGTACTTCATCGATGGCGGCGTTTGCGGCTACAACAACCCCGCGCTCGAAATGCTCACCATGGTGCGCGATCCGGCGTACGGTTTCGAATGGCCGTTGGGGGCCGAGAACATCTACATGCTCTCGATCGGCACCGGCTTCGCGCGCGAGATCGGCAACCCCAAAGGCCCGTTTCTGCTACAGACCGTGAGCGCCCTGCGCACCATGATCAATGACGTGTCGTTGCAGCAGATCGCCTACATGCAGGCGCTCTCGCAGGTTGACATGCCCTGGTACATCAACAGCGAAAAGCGCCATCAGCAGGGCAAATCCTATTTGGCCCATATCCCCAACCTGCACTTCCAGCGCGTCGACGTACGCTTGCGCTCTGAGCGCGATCACGAGGGCGCGCTGTTGCCCGATACGGCCGAGGCGCTGCGCGGCAGCGCGCTCAGCGACGAGGAATGTAAAAGCGCGCTCAAGATCGCCAATATTGGCGAGGCCAACGCCGAAATCCTCACCGATCTCGGCAAGCGCGCCGGCGCGCGCATGCTACGCGAGGCGCCGCCGCCCGCGGTCTTCGATCCCGCGCCCTGGACGCGGGCGGCCGAGCTTGGGCCGGGCCAGCGCCGCGGCCCCGCCTAAGGTCGGGGAGCGACCTGCCGCCGCTGCATGCAGACCCGTTCGATCCGCTGACGCTGGCGCCAGCCTTTGCCGAGTCGGCGCGGTTCGTGGTGCTGTGAACGGATTGCCGGCGCCTGCCGCACGGATGGGCCGGGACGGCGGCGGATAAGGGCTCTATGGAGTCGGGGAAGAGGAGCAGCGCGTACATGGCAGGCGTAGTGGTGGTC
>CAZNTI010000330.1:1226-2950 GCA_964575885.1 uncultured Terricaulis sp. | reverse complement strand
AATCCGCGCGCTGCAGCATGGCGTAAACGCGCTCGTCGGTCGGCGGCCAGAACACGGCCAGCGTGTGCGGTTTCTTTCGTTGTTCCCCTCCCCCTTGCGGGGAGGGGGGAGGGGGTGGGGGGCGTGCAGACGCATCAAGCGCTTGAGCGTTTGCGTGCCCCCCCTCACCCTGCCGTCGACGCAATGCGTCGACCCCCCGCAAGGGGGGAGAGGGTTGCGCCATCCATTCCGGATAGCATTGCTCCATCAGATTCAGCGCTTTTTTGATGCAGGACAGCATCCCAAGCCCCAGCACATCGACCTTGAGAATGCCGAGCGCTTCCAGATCGTCCTTGTTCCATTCGACGACCGTGCGATCCTCCATCGCAGCGTTTTGTATCGGAACGACGTCGTGCAGCTTCTCGCGCGTGATCACGAAGCCCCCGACGTGCTGCGACAGATGTCGTGGGAAGCCCTGCAGTTCGCGCGCCAGCCTTACGCACGCCATCAGCTGCGGATCGGCGATGTCGAGCCCCTGCTCTTTCAAGTCACGCTCGGTGACGCCGTCGCTCCACCAGTGCAGCGCCTTGGAGAGCGCGTTGATGCGGTCTTCGGAAAAGCCGAACGTCTTGGCCACTTCACGGATGGCGCTGCGTCGGCGATAGCACGTCACATCCGCCTATAGCCCAGCGCGGTCACGGCCATACTTATTGTAGATGTACTGGATCACCTCCTCGCGCCGCTCGTGCTCGAAATCGATGTCGATGTCGGGGGGCTCGCCGCGCTCTTCGGAGACAAAGCGGTCGAACAAGAGTTCGTTGGTGGCGGGATCGACCTCGGTGACCCCCAGACAATAGCAGATGGCGGAATTGGCCGCCGAGCCGCGCCCCATGCACAGCATCGGAACGATAGGCGCGCCAACCTTTTCGAAGCCGCAACGGGCGAAACGCACGATATCGGCGACGGTGAGGAAATACGGCGCGTACTTGAGCCGCCCGACGATCTCCAACTCCCGTTTGAGCGCAGTTTGAACCTTGTCGGGGACGCCTTCCGGGTAGCGCTGGGCGGCGCCCTCGCGGGTTAAATGCTCCAGCGCTTCTTGCGGCGTGGCGAAGCCGTCGGCGGTTTCTTCAGGATATTCGTAGCGCAGATCGTCCATCGAGAAGCGCACGCCGTCGAGGAAGGCGAGCGTTTCGCGCACCGCTTCCGGCGTATCGGCGTAAAGCCGCGCCATTTCGGCGGCTGGTTTCAAATAGCGTTCGGCGTTCTTGGCAAGCAGCGTGCCCGCTTCGCTGAGCTTGGTCTTCTCGCGAATGCAGCTGACGACATCGAGAAGCGGCCGCCGTTCTGGGGCGTGCATCAAAGGCTCGGTGGTGGCGATCAGCCGCGCGCCGCCAGCTTGCGCCAGCGCTTTCAGTTCACGTAGACGACGCCTGTCCTCACCATCGAAGCGCGATGGCGCTGCGAGCCACACCTCGCCGCACGCCTCGCGCATGGCGTGCAGATAAGCCGCGACGCCCCCTTCTTCCCCTGGCGAGGGAGAGAGGAACGCCTCCGGAAAAGCGATGACCCGCAACCCCTCGCCATGCTCCAGCAAATCCCCAAACGAGAGCCAGCATTCGCCCTTCGGCGCGCGCAAATTGCCGCGTGTGAGCAGGCGCGTGAGGCTTGCGTACGCGGCGCGGTCGCGCGGATAGTCGTTGCAATCGGGCGCGCCGTCGTTGAAAACGAGCCGCGCGCCGACG
>CAZNTI010000330.1:0-1216 GCA_964575885.1 uncultured Terricaulis sp. | reverse complement strand
GGTCAGCGACGCCCAGGCCCGCCAGGCCCAGCGCGCTCGCCTGCTCCACCATTTCCTCGGGGTGCGAGCCTGCGCGCAGGAACGAGAAGTTGGTGCTCGCGCACAATTCGGCGAAGGCGCCGGCTCCTGGTTTCTGCATCATGCGAACAACCCCGCCACGAACCAGCGTGGCTTCTCGTCTTCGCCGTAGAGGCCCTCGCGGCAGAGCCAGTAGCGCCGCCCATGGGTGTCCTCGACGCGATAGAAATCGCGCGTTGCATCACCCGTGAGCCAGTCGCCGGCGATGCGCTCCGGCCCCTCCGCGCGCACCACCTCGCGCAGCAGCCGCCGCCAGCGGAAGCGGATCGGCGGCCCGTCCGGCACGGTGGCGATCGCTTCAATGGGCTGAGGACGGGCGAAGAATGTGAGCGGGCGGCTTTTTCCTCCCCCGTTTACGGGGGATGTGTCGAGCACGAAACGCGAGACGGTGGGGGCTCTTGTCGCCCCACCCTCCGGTCGCTTCGCGACCACCTCCCCCGTAAACGGGGGAGGAATTTGCGGTGCGCCAAGCGCCGCCGCCCACGCCCCCGCACGCTCCGGCTGATGGCTATCGACCAGCCTGGCGCGCAGTACGCGCTTGGGCCCGAGCCGCGCGCTGAGCACGTCGACGATCGCGTCGATCGCTGCAGCGTTAGCCTGCGCATCGCCATGTGCGACCAGCGTGCGGGCGCCGCCCTCGATGCGTTCGAGCCGCAGCACATCAAGCCGCGCGGCTTCGATGCCGAACTCGGCGTCAAGATTTTCCGCGGCAAGGTTGAGCTTCTCGCGAAGCAAGCGCAGCAGTTTCTGCGCATCGCGTTCGGGACGGCTAAAGCCGATTTCGATGACACGGTCGCGACCGTCGACGCCAAACAGATGCAAGCCGCAGGCGCGCGCGCCGGCGCCGCGGCGATCGAGCTCGCCGAGCACATCGGTGCAGAGATCATGTGCGACTATGAGCAAAGCCTCGACGCTCATCAGCGGCTCGAGAAAACGCCTGAACGCAAACACCGCCGGCGGCGGGCGCCGCGGCGACAGCGCCTCGCGCGTGCGCCCCAGCGCCTGATCAAGCCGCAGCATGGCGTGTTGCCCTGCACGCGCCGCAAACGCTGCGCGTGGCGCGTCGAGCACGTGGCCGATGGTTTTCAGGCCCAGCCGGCGCAGCAATGCGGCGGCGTCAGCGTGGAGGCGCAGGGCT
>CAZNTI010000329.1:0-2959 GCA_964575885.1 uncultured Terricaulis sp. | reverse complement strand
CAGCGCGGTGCGCATCGCCCGCTACGACACGGAGGCGGAGCGCGTGCTGTTTGGGGGGTAGGGGGCTGTCTGCTGTGGGCCCAGTGCGGACTCTTCGCACCCGTTGAGCATGCTAGCTGTTCCAAGCCAACGTCGTCAGAGGGGGAAGAGTATGGAGAACAATGAACGTTTAGCGCGCGACATACGCGGGTATTTCATGGGACCTTTTGATGTCAAAGGCGACTATGACGCCGAAGCGGTTTTCCAGCAGATTGTCCGTCCGGCAGCCGAACTGGCGGGAATATCGGTCAGTAGAGCGGATCAGCTAGCCGGCCACGGCCTAATAGCCGACCAAATGTTTGAATCTATCGACGCAGCGGACATCCTCGTAGCCGACGTAACAGGCAACAACCTTAACGTCATTTTTGAACTGGCCAATGCACGCGCAGCGGGACGAGGCATCGTTGTTCTGCACCAAAAGTCCGCGCCGATACCCTTCTCTCTGTCTCAATATCAGGTAATCCCGTTCGATAATCCCTCCGATTTGAGTTCAACGACTGCTGCAATTCATGCCGTCAGCGAAGCGCTGCGCGCGCATCTTCGCGAGGGGCGAAACAGGGGATATAGCCCTTTTCCGAGCATTCGCCGGTTGCAAGAGCAAGAGTACGCACGCGAGGGCGCTCTAGAGTCCTTGAATCGCTTGCGGGAGGAGCGAGTTAGAGTATCCAAAAGATACCGTCGGTACGACGTATTTATCTCGTATAGCCGAGCCGACCGGCCGCTCGCTGAAAGACTCGAACGATATTTGAGAAAGCGATGGGTCTCGGTATGGTTTGATCGGCGTTTGGATGCGACTCCAGGGGTCGACTTTACGGCCGAGATTGAGGGGACACTCACCTTCGCGCGACGAGTCATAGTGTTGTGGTCCGCCAATTCTCAATCGTCCACCTGGGTGTTCGCCGAAGCCACGCTGGCACGACAAGCCGGAACATACCTTCCAGTGCAAGCACAACCGTGTGAAATACCGAGCGCGTTCCGCGACTTGCACTGTGCCGATTTAGGTGAATTTTTTGCCTCTGGCGCTACTGTGCAGGTGCGCGGACTAGTTAAGTCAATTCGCGCAAAGCGTGTGTGACTTACGGATGCTTGCGATGAGACGAATATGACTACGTTCGACGAAAAGCGGACATGGCCCCGCGACCCTGCGCCCTCTGGACGGAGGCGGCGGGGCGGGCCAGTTTCGGATCATGGACAAAGTTCACCGCCTTGCGCCGCAGCGCCCGCGCGAATTTTCCGCGCCGGACCCCGCCGACTGCCAAACCATGCTCGACGTCCGCGCCGGCGTGGACGAGATCGACCGTCTGCTGGTGGCGCTGATCGCGCGCCGTCAGGGCTATATGGACGCCGCCGCCCGCATCAAGCCCAGCCGCTCCGTTGTGCGCGACGAGGCCCGCATCGCTCAGGTGCTGGCCAATGTGAAGGCCGAGGCGCAAGCGCACGGGCTGTCCTGGGGCATCGCCGAACCGGTCTGGCGCGAACTCATGGAGCGCTGCATCGCGTACGAGTTTGATGTCTGGGACGCCACGCGCGGCTGATCCGCGCACATGCGGGCTGACGCCTGGGCTGCGGCCATGTTAACCAGATCCCGGCTTGGGGGGCGTTGTCGGGCCATTGGGGATGACGCCATTGTTTTACGCGCCGCCGGTTCGCGCTTGGCGCGAGGTGCCGTCTTGGCTTGCAAGCGTGCATGGTCGCGCGTGGCGCCGGTTGTTTCTCGATGCTAAGCCCGTAGAAGTCCGCGCGTGCGGAGGGGGCGTCGCATGAGGTGGTTTCTCTGGTTGCTGCTGATCGTGGCGCTCTTGTTGGGCGTGCTCTACGGCGTCGGCCGCTTCCTGTTGCCCAACACGCTTGAAGTCACGCGCAGCATCACCGTGGATCGCCCGCGCGCGGCGGTGTTTGCGATGGTGAATGACCTGCGCATCGCCAAGGAATGGTCGCCTTATTACGCGCTCGATCCGGATGCCGATTATTCGTTCTCCGGCGAGCCCGGCGCCGGCCAGACGATGCGCTGGGAAAGCAACCTGCGCCAGGTCGGGCGCGGGCGCATGTCTATCGTCAGCTCGGTCGAGAACGAGCAGGTGGAGAGCTTGCTCGAACTGATCGATCGCGCGCTCCTGAACTCGCGGCTTGGGTTGCGCCGCGGCGATGGCGCTACTGCAGTGGAATGGACGATCACTGCGCGCTGCGCCGACGGTTGGATCAACGTGCCTTGCCGATACATGAACATGATCCTGCGCGGCGCTATCGAGCGCGAGCTGGACAACGGCCTGGCGCGGCTGAAGACGCTGACCGAACAATTGCCGGACGTCGACTTCGAGGGATTGAACCCGCAATTCAGCACCGTCGAGCCCCAGAACTTCGTCTATTCAGTAGTCGAAACCGCCGCCAACAATCAGGTCGAGGTGGATCGCGCCGAGGCCATCGGCGTCGAACAGGTGCGCGGCTTCATGAATGAGTACAGCCTGACCTCGGCAGGGCCCCTGGTCCGCGTCGTGACGGAATTCAACGCGCAGGAAAACCGGATGGGCTTCCGCGTCGGCTACGCATTTTCGGGTCCGACGCCGCTCACCGTGGTGGGCGTGCAGCTTGGCCAGACGCCCTCCGGAGAGGCCATGCATGTGCTGGTGGAGGGGTCGCGCGAGCAGGTGCAGACCGCGTATCTGCAGATGTATGCGTATATGCAGGCCCACCGCATCGCCATGCGGGAGAATGGCCTGCCGTGGGAGGTCGTTCATGAGGCCGCCCCCGGCCAGTCCACGCGTATCGAGATCTTCGTGCCGCTGGAATAACGACGCTACAAAAAAGGCCCGCGCCTGGGCGCGGGCCTTTGTTCTAAGCGCTGAAGCGGGCCTATTCCGCCACTTTCAGGTTCACGGCCTTGGGGCCCTTGCCTTTGGTGTCGGGGAGCGTCTGGAAGTTC
>CAZNTI010000328.1:0-2975 GCA_964575885.1 uncultured Terricaulis sp. | reverse complement strand
AACCCACCCCACGCTCGGCGAAGAGCCGCTCGCGGTTGTGCACCTTAAGCCGGAAACGAGTGCGACCAGCGAGGAGCTGCGCCACTTCGTGGCCCAGAAACTCGCCGCCTTCAAAGTGCCGGTGGAAGTCATCTTCTGGCCCGACACGCTTCCGCGCAACGCCAACGTCTAGATCGTAAATAAGGATCTGAAGCAACACATCGAGCAGCGGCAATGACCAAGATCGTTTACGACATCATCGAGCACGATGGCGGCTGGGCCTACAAACTCGGCGACACCATTTCCGGCACCTATTCCAGCCACGACGCGGCATACGCCGCCGCCAGGCGCGTGGCGCTCGAGCAGATGCGGCCGGGCGAGACTGCCGGCATCAGCTGGGAAGACTCGAGCGGCCGCTGGCACGACGAAATCTCGCCGGGCGACGACCGCCCCGAAGTCGAGATCCACGACGACGACGCCTGATCGCCGCACATGGACCACGCGGCGCTCCCGGTTGCGGTGCTGGCGACGCGCATTCACACGGTCTGGCGCAGCCGCCGCGAGCGCGACGGTTGGCGTTTCGGGCCCCACGATGCGCGCGCGCGCACCTCCCCCTACCTCAAGCCCCTCGATCGCTTCAGCCGCGCGGAATGGCGGCGCGAGCGTTGGCTGGCGCTGACCGATCTCCTCGCCATCGCCGACGAACCGCAGTGCGACATCGCCCGCATCGCACTGTCGGCGGCAGCGGTGCGCCGCCTGCGCGCCGACTTCGCCGCCGCCGATATCGACGCCATCGCGGTCCGCATTCACGGCGCCTGGCGGCGGATCAACACTGCGCTCGGCTTTAGCGATGTCCGCACCGGCTTGAGCTTTGACGACCTCAGCCCCGAAGCGCGGGCGCTCACCCGCGCCAACGTCATGTGCGATATCGATGCGATCCGCTCCTTGATCGAGGGGCGTACCGGGCCGCTGCGCATCGCGCCCTGCCCCGACATGGCCGAGCATGGCGGGCTGCTTCACGCATCCGGCTCAAGCCTCAGCCCTGATGCGCCTCGATGAACCAGAGGTCCTTGTCGATCTGCTTGGAGATGGAGGTGAACAGATCGGCGCTGCCTTTGTCGTTCACTTCGTCAGCGGCGTCGATCGCGGCGCGCGCCAGCTTGCCGAACGCGCCAAGCCGCTCGGCCAGCGCCGCCAGATGCGCCTTCTCATCGGTGACGTCCGTCGGATAGGGCGCGAGCGTCGAGCCGGCGGCGACCGCCTGCGAGGCGCCGGCCACGACGCCGCCGAGCGCCACCGAGCGTTCCGCGATTTCATCGACGAAGGCGTCGACTCTGGCCTGAATCTGATCGAACAGTTCATGCAGGGCGATGAAATTTGGGCCCTTTACGTTCCAGTGCGCCTGCTTGACTGCAAGCCGCAGGTCGATCGCGTCGATCAGGCGGGCGTTGAGCAAGGCGATCATCGCTTTGCGGGTATTGTCGGGCAGGTCGATACGGCTCTGGGCCATCGCGGGTCTCCGTGCTTTAGGCGTCGCTCTAGATGTGGGCGCGGGGGTCGCCCGCGGCAACCTAAGCTTTGGCGCACCGCGGAGAGCCGTTTATAGGGTCGCCAGCCAGTCGATCAGCAGGCCGGTCGTCTCGTCGGGCGCCTCTTGCTGCGTCCAATGGCCGATTTTCGCGATCACGTGCGCGCCGCGCAGATCGGTCGCGTTCTCCTGCATGCGGGCGATCACGGTCTCTACGTCGCCGCCGAACATCTTCAACACCAGATCGTTCTCGCCGACGATGAACAGCGACGGCTGATGCACCTTGCGGTCGCCGACCGTGCTCAGGTGCGCGAAGTCGCGGGTGTGATTGCGGTAGCGGTTGAGCGGGCCACGGAAGCCGGAGGCGGTGAACTCGGCGACGAAATAGTCGATGTCGGCGTCAGTGAGCCAAGGCGGGAAAGGCTGCGGATCGACCAGGCCGTCGAGCAGCGCATCGCCGTGCTTCTTGCCTTGCGCGCCCCAAATGCCCTCCGCGTCGCCGCTGGCCGCGTAATAGAGCTTGCGCAAGCCGCCGCGCACATCGGCCTCAAACGCGGCCTCAGCGACGCCCTCGTCCTTGAAATAGGCCTGGTAGAAGAACTTGCCCTGATCGACGTACATAACCTTGATCAGGTCATCGAGCGACATTGGCGGCAGCCCGAAATACGGCACTGAAAGCCCCGCCACCGCGCGCACCTGGGCTGGGTGCAGCACAGCCGTGTGCCACACGATGGGCGCGCCCCAATCGTGGCCGATCAGCACCGCCGGTTGACCCGGCGACAACGCCTCGACGACGCCGGCGACATCGGCGGCCATTTCCGTCATCGCATAGGCTTCGACAGGGTGCGGCTTGTCGGAGCCGCCATAGCCGCGCACGTCGATGGCGCAGGCGGTGAAACCGGCCGCGGCCAGCGGCGCCATCTGGTGGCGCCAAGAATACCAGCTCTCTGGAAATCCATGCACCATGACCACGAGCGGGCCCTCGCCCTCGATGGCGGCGCGCACCTTGATGCCGTTGGTGTCGATCATGCGGAAGTATGTCATCGGACCAAGCCTAGCACGGATTTTGAACAGCTGCGCCGGCCCAGCGAAAACTTAATTCGCGCCCTCCTCGATGGCTTCGGCCGCCTCCTCGTTGAGCGCCTGCGCTTCCCGTCGCGGACGCGTGAACGGCTCCGGCGTCGGCGTCGTGGTGTTGTTACGCCAAAGCGCGCGCCCGGCTTCGATGCCGCCGGCGAGCTGGGCTTCGAAGCGCGCGCTGTCGCGATCGCGCACGTCCTCGATGGTCTCGGCGATCTCGAAATCGTCAAACCCAAGCCCGCGCAGCACCGCGCCGCTGAACGCCAGCGACGACTCGAACAATTCGCGGATCTGATAATCCACCCCCGCCTGCACCAGCCGCATGGAGTGGCCGCGATCGAATGATCGCGCGAACACCTTGGCGTTTGGGAACTCCGACTTCACCAGC
>CAZNTI010000327.1:0-2977 GCA_964575885.1 uncultured Terricaulis sp. | reverse complement strand
CGTAGAGCGCGAGCAGCCACGCCGCCGGCGCGTTGATGGTCATCGACGTGTTCATGCGTTCAAGCGGGATGCCGTTGAACAGGGCGCGCATGTCGCCCAGGTGCCCGACCGGGACGCCGACCTTGCCGACCTCGCCGCGCGCCAGGATGTGGTCGCTGTCGTAGCCGGTCTGGGTGGGCAGATCGAACGCCACGGAAAGGCCGGTCTGACCCTTGGCCAGATTGGCGCGGTAAAGCTTGTTGGACTCCGCCGGCGTGGAATGGCCCGCATAGGTGCGGAAGATCCAGGGCGGATCGGGGGGATGCTGATAGTGCGAAGTCATCGGCTCCAGGGAAGCCCAAGCCATGCTGCGCTGCAAGATGAATCACGTCGCGCGGCATCGCCGACGCGATCGCAAAGTCGCCGCGCTAGCGTTTGATCGCCCAAAGCGCAGATGGACAGCGGTCGACGATGTCGGGCTCGAACATCGCCCAAACGTCGCCCAGGGGGGCCTGATGCAGTGCGTGACGGTGCAGCCAGCAATTGGCGAACTGAAGCTCGAGGCTTTGCGGGGCGGCGATCATCCAGGCGGCGAGCAGGTATTGCTCATTGTAGGCGCGATTAACCCAGTTCGCTGGATAATCCCAGGGCAGGAAGATGTCGTGCACCCCCACCAGCACCCCAGGTTTGAGGCGCGGCAGCACGTCAAGCATAAAGGCGGTGACGTCGGAATTCATGAAACTTTGGTGCGAGTTGTCGACGAACAGCGTGTCGCCGGGACCGAGCCGGTCGACCAGCGCAAGGTCGACGCTTTCCATCGGGGCGCGGATCACTTCGTCGCACAGCTGATCGATCTCTGCGCGCGGCTGAGGGTCGATGGACACCAGCTTGGTCGTGCGCGCGGCGCCGGCGAGCGCGGCGCGCGCAAAAATGGTGGAGTTTCCGGAGCCGACTTCCATGAAGGTCGCGTTTGCGCGCAGCGCGGCCCACATCACCGTGAAGCCATCGAGCGCCGGCATCCAGATATTGCGCCAATCCATACTTACCGGCAGTTCGCCGTTCTTAAGCGACGCTATAGCGGGCTTCAACGCCGCGATTTCGGTGAGGTTCTTGGCGTAGGTTTCGGCCCCGGCGGCGATGATGCGGGCCAGGTGCGGATTGCCCACCGCGTCGGCCCAGCGCGGTTTCATGTCGAACGGATATTCCATGAACACCGGCTGACGCCCGCGGCGCACCTCTCCGATCACATGTCGGTAGCGTTGGATCGTTCGTTTAAGACCTGGCTTGCTCATGACGACATCCGCCCCTACTCGTTGGGGGTCACGCCAACCCTCCAAATCCGGCGACCGGCAACAGCAACGATAACGGCCCTTAGTGGTGCTGTCCGACACGCAATTGTGCAACGCGAAATAGAAGCTGGCCAGCGCTCCCAGGTAGTTCTAACGGGCCCGTCGGACGAGCCCGACCAGCAACAAAAGCACCACCGCGCCGATGGTCGCGTACAAAATGCGGGTAATCAGCGCGTTCCCGACGCTGAAGCTCAGGCCAAGCTGCGGCAGCATCCAGCCGGCGATGACGGCGCCGATAACGCCCACGACCAAGTTGCCAACTAGGCCTAGTCCGAAGCCGCGAACGATTTGTCCAGCAAGAAATCCGGCAACGACGCCGACGACGATCCAGATTAAGAGAGTTTCGAGTTACATGAGGGATGGCCTCCTAGGCCCGTGGGCGACGTACGCGCACCACTCGGTGGGGAAACGCTCATCGGCGCAGTTAGTTTCAACCCAGGTGCGGGCGACCCCCGGCCCTCTTTCGCCGGGGGGCCGCCCATTGACGGTGCGCCGCTTTTTGCAGCATTGTGCGGTGCAGCAACCGGAGCGAGACCGCTAATGGCGAAGCCCAATTTGAAGGCCGTTAAGGATATCTACGCGGTCGGCGAGATTCCGCCGGAATTCCACGTGCCTGAGAAGATGTGGGCGTGGGCGATCCGCAAGGAGCGCCATGGCCGACCGCTGCAGGCGATGCAGCTGGAGCAGGTTCCCACGCCTGAGGTCGGCGAGGACGAGGTGCTCGTGCTCGTTATGGCGGCGGGCGTAAATTATAACGGCGTATGGGCCGCACTTGGCCAGCCGCTCAGTCCGCTGGATGGCCATAAGCAGCCGTATCATATCGCCGGCTCGGACGCTTCTGGCGTCGTTTGGGCGGTTGGCGCGAAGGTGAAGCGCTGGAAGCCGGGCGACGAGGTCGTCATCCACTGCAACCAGGACGACGGCGACGACGAGGAATGCAATGGCGGCGATCCGATGTTCTCGCCCAGCCAGCGCATCTGGGGCTACGAGACTTCAGACGGCAGCTTCGCGCAGTTCTGCAAAGTGCAGGCGCGACAGCTGATGCCGCGCCCCAAGCATCTCACCTGGGAAGAAGGCGCCTGCTACACACTGACTTTGGCGACTGCGTACAGGATGCTGTTCGGCTGGCGGCCGAACGTTCTCCGGCCCGGCCAGAACGTGCTGGTTTGGGGCGCTTCCGGGGGCCTAGGCGTGTTCGCGGTGCAGCTGTGCGCGGTCAGCGGCGCGCACGCGATCGGCGTCGTCTCCGATGAAAGCAAGAAGGATTATGTGCTCTCGATGGGCGCGAAGGCGGTTCTGAACCGCACCGATTTCAATTGCTGGGGCCAACTGCCGAAAGTGAACGGCGAGGGCTTCCCCGAATACATGAAGGAAGTCGCCAAATTTGGCAAAGCCGTGCGCGCGATCACCGGCGGCAAGGACCCGGATATCGTGTTCGAGCATCCCGGCGAAGCGACGTTTCCGGTTTCGGTGCGGATCGTGAAGCGCGGCGGCATGGTGGTCATTTGCGCCGGCACCACCGGCTACAATCTGACCATGGACGCGCGTTATCTCTGGATGCACCAGAAGCGCGTGCAGGGCAGCCACTTCGCGCACCTGTACCACGCCTCCCAGGCCAATCAGCTGGTTATCGACCGCCGGATCGATCC
>CAZNTI010000326.1:0-2990 GCA_964575885.1 uncultured Terricaulis sp. | reverse complement strand
GGGGCCGCCTGCGGGTGGGCGCCGCCTCCACTATCGGCGACGCCGGTTTCGAGCGCTCGCTGGCGCTGATCGAAGCGGGCGCCGATGTGGTCGTGATCGACACCGCGCACGGCCACTCGCAAGGCGTGCTCGATGCGGTGACCCGCATCAAGCGCGCCTCCAACGTTACTCAAATCATCGCCGGCAATATCGCCACCGCCGACGGCGCCAAGGCGCTGATCGACGCCGGCGCTGACGCCATCAAGGTCGGGATCGGGCCGGGTTCGATCTGCACCACGCGCATTGTCGCCGGGGTCGGCGTGCCACAGCTCACGGCGATCTTCGACGCTGCGGACGCGGCGCGCAAAGCCGACGTGCCGGTGATCGCCGACGGCGGCGTCAAGTTCTCCGGCGATCTGGCCAAGGCGCTCGCGGCGGGCGCCGAGGTGGCGATGATCGGCTCGCTGCTGGCAGGCAGCGAGGAAGCCCCGGGCGAAGTCATCTTGTACCAAGGGCGGTCGTATAAATCCTATCGCGGCATGGGCTCTCTGGGGGCGATGGCGCGCGGCTCCGCCGACCGCTACTTCCAGAAGGAAGTCTCCGATCAGATGAAGTTCGTGCCGGAAGGCATCGAGGGGCGGGTGCCGTTTAAGGGCGCGGTGGCCAACATCATCCACCAGCTGATCGGGGGCCTGCGCGCCTCGATGGGCTATGTCGGGGCGGCCAATCTCGCGGAGATGCGCGCCAAGGCTAGGTTCGTGAAAATTTCGGCGGCCGGCTTGCGCGAGAGCCACGTGCACGACGTGGCGATCACGCGCGAGGCGCCGAACTACCCGCTCGGGAGCTGAAGCGCTGTGGTCGCGCTATTAACCGGCGCAGCGCCATGAGCGGCCGCTTCATCCGCATCACGCCGTTCATCCATGTGCCCGACATCGAGGCCGCGGTGGCGTTCTTCAACGCGCTTGGCTTCAAGACCTATGTGAGGTTTTCCGACTACGCTTACGTCCAGCGCGAGTGCGCAGGGGTGCGGCTGCTGCAGAACCGCGGCAATGACGGTGCGCCGCCCGGCAATCGCCGTTTTGCCTACTACATCGACGTCGAGGACATCGAAAGCTTGTATGCCGAGTTGAAGCCGGTGCTCGATTCCATGCCAGCGGGCGATGTCCACGGACCCGCCGACAAGCATTACGGTCAGCGAGAACTTTGCATTCTCGCGCCGGACGGCAACCTGCTCGTGTTCGGTCAAGCGATCAGCTGAAGGGCGCCGCCGAGGCGAGCGGCGTCGCGTCCAGCGTGGCGCAGTAATGATGGCCGGCGTCGGCAATCAGCGCGTCGTCCATGTCGAACGCCCACGGCGCGCGAGGCGGCGCAGGCGCGAGCGCCGCCGCCAGCAGGGGATCGCGTCGCGCAAGATCGGCGCGCAGGCTTGCGATGCGCGCGCGCTCGGCGCGTGCGGTTTGCGGGCTATGCTGGTCGCGCAGGTCGTGCAGCGGCGGGCCCGCGTAGCCCGCAAGCAATTGTGCGCAGGTGCGGCAGGCCTGGTAATTGTATCTCGCTTGCATCGTCTCTGCGAGCTCGCGATCGGCGAGCGCGACGCACGCCTGGGTCTCGCGCACGCGCTGGTGCTTGGCCGCCTCGAGCGCCGCTGGCGTAAGGCTGGGCTGAGCCTCCATCGAACAATTGCTCGCCGCAGCGGCGGCGATCAAACCGGCGGCAATCAGCCAGCGCATCTCATGTCACACCTGGTTGCAGGTTCGCGCAGGCTACCCGATAAGGGTTAAGCGGCGGGACAATCCCGACGGTTAATACTTTCACTGGGGTTCCTCCCATGCGCGACGGCGCCCGCCAGCAGGCGGCCATTGAAATTCTCTCATCGCTCGAAAACCAGCACCGTCCCGCCGCTGATGCGGTGAAGGACTGGATGCTGTCGCATCGCTTTGCGGGCTCCAAGGACCGCGCCGAGATCGGCGATCTGGTGTTCGGCGCGCTGCGCTGGAAGCAATCGAGCGCCTGGCGCATGGGCGAGGATAGCCCACGCGCCTGGGTGTGGGGGGCGCTGCGCTGGGGCTTCGGCCGCAGCGCCGAATGGATCGAGCAAAGCACTCGTGACGATCCCCATGCGCCGCCGCCGCCAAGCGAGGCCGAGCGCACGGCGCTTGCTGGTGACGCCATCGCCGCTGCGCCGGCATGGGTGCGGGGCGATTACCCCGAATGGCTCGACGCGAGTTTCGCGCGCGTCTTTGCTGATGAACGCGCCGAGGAGGGCGCGGCGCTGGCCGCGCCTGCGCCGCTCGACCTGCGCGCCAATTCCCTGAAAACCACGCGCGACAAGCTGAGCGCGGCGCTGAGCGAAAGCCCGAAATTGCGCGGCCCGCCAGAGCCTACGCCGTATGCGCCCGACGGCGTGCGGATTCCTTGGGCGCAAGGGCGGACGTTTCCGTGGGCGAGCGAGCAGAGCTTCCTCAAGGGCTGGTTCGAAGTGCAGGACGAGGGCAGCCAGCTGGCGGCGCTAATGTGCGCGGTCCAGCCCGGCATGCAGGTGGCCGACATTTGCGCCGGGGGCGGGGGCAAGACGCTGGCGTTGGCGGCGGCGATGCAAAACAAGGGGCAGGTGTTCGCCTTCGATGTCGACGGGCGCAGACTGGCGCCGTTGAAGGAGCGCGCCGATCGCGCCGGCGTGCGCAACGTGCAGATCCGCGCGCCGCAGCGCACGCGCGATGCGCTTGCCGATCTGCACGGACGCATGGACGTGGTGTTGGTCGACGCGCCTTGCACCGGGTCGGGCACGTGGCGGCGCAGCCCGGATTCGAAATGGCGATTGCGTCCCAACGCGCTGGCCAAGCGCCTGGACGAGCAGCGCGAGGCGCTGGCGCTGGCGGCGTCGTTGGTGAAGCCGGGCGGGCGGCTTGTGTACGTCACCTGCTCGGTGCTGCCAGAGGAAAACGAGGACCAGGTGGCGGCGTTCGCAGCGGCCAGTTCTGATTTCACCGCGCTCGATCTGCACGCGGATT
>CAZNTI010000325.1:0-2998 GCA_964575885.1 uncultured Terricaulis sp. | reverse complement strand
GCCGGGCGCAGCGACCCGTTCGCCGACCATGCCAGAGAAGGCGCTGGTGCCCTTGCGGTTGAAGTCGCCTTCCAGGCCGTGGCCGACGGCCTCGTGTAACAGCACGCCGGGCCAGCCAGGCCCGAGCACCACGTCCATCTCGCCGGCCGGCGCCGGCTCGGCGTCAAGGTTCACGAGCGCGATGCGCAGCGCCTCATCGGCCAGCGCCTTCCAGCGCTCAGGCGCTGTGAACACTTCGTACGGCTCGCGTCCGCCGGCGCCGGCCGAGCCGCTTTCGCGGCGCCCGTCGCGCTCCACGGTCACGCTCACATTGATCCGCACCAGCGGGCGGTGATCGGAGAACCTGGCGCCGTCGGGGCGCAGAATAGTCAGCCCGCGGCGGGCCCCCGACAGCGTCGCCGCCACCTGCACCACGCGCGCATCCTTGGCTCGGCAGTAGGCGTCGATTTCGGCCAGCAGGTTGGTCTTGTCGGTAAAAAGCGGGGATTCGATGGGATCGAAATCGGCGTAGAGGCGCCGGTTCACCCTTGTCGGACCGACGTCGAGGGCGCCGTCATGGCCGAGCTTCACCGCCGCCGCCGCTTCGGCCGCGCGCGCCACGGCCTCGGTTTCCAGCACGCTGGCGTGGCCGTAGCCGGCGCGCTCGCCGGCGACGATGCGCAGCCCGAAGCCTTGCGTGGCGTCGAACGACGCCGACTTCAGCCGACCGTCGTCCCAGTAGAAGCTCTCTGCCCGGCTGTCCTCGACAAACAGTTCGCCGTCATCGGCGCCGCGCGCCGCGTCCGCCAGAATCTGGCTGGCGGCGTCCCAATCCATTTCAGCGGCGATGTCTGTGCGTGCAGCGAGCCCGTCGGCCATGCCTCGTCCTTCCCTAGAATCCGGTAGAGACACCGATATAGGGGCCGGGAGCGCGGGCGTCGCTCTCCTCGAACATTGCTATAATGTAATTTATGGCTGACGCTGGTCGCTCAGCACATTCGCCAGGTGCTCGCGGCGGCTGCGCGCGAACCGCGCCAGCTCGGCGTTGGCGGGGCCCCAATCGGGCTGGATTTCCAGAGCGGTATTATAGTCCTCGTAGGCGCCACGGAGGTCGCCCAAGGCTTCGCGCGCCGCGCCGCGATTGAAATAGGCCTTGTGCGGCTCCTGCACACCCAGGCTCAGCGCCTGGGTGATCGCCGCGACCGCCGGGCCGGGCTGGTTCATCTGGACCAAGGTGGCGCCGCGGTTGAGGTGAGCCTCGGCGTGCTCGCGGTCTCGGGCGATGACGGCGTCAAAATCGGCGAGCGCCTGTGGGTTTTGGCGCCGGCGCATGTAGGTGACGCCGCGGTTGACCAGCAGCTGCACCTCGGCGTCGCGGCTGAGCCGCGGGTAGCGCAGCGCCCGGGTGCAGACCTCGACAGTGAGGTCGCTGGCGTCGCCGGCTATAACTAGGTTGCCACAGCGGCGGCCGTTGGCGTCGCTGCCAATGATTGTGAACGCACGCGGGTCGGCGGTGGGGTCCTGGGCGGCCGCGGGGGCGCCGGCGACGGCGGCTGCAACCCCGATAGCGAGCGCCGGAAGCGCCGACGCCAAGCGCCTTGGAAGCAAAGCGCGGCTCATGCTAGCACCCCACCCGTTGATGATGTTGCGGACGTATCAAGGCGCGGTCTTCTGCCGCGCCCGGCGACTATAGGCGGGCCGTTCGGCTCACGCCATACCAGCGCTGAGTATTGAGGAGGCGAGGGCGTGAAGCGAGGGGCAGTGTTCGCGATGACGGCGGCGTCAGCGTTTGCCGCTGCAACGCCGGCTTTGGCGGTCGTCGGCGCGCCGACCGATGGGGGTCTAGACCTGCAGCCGGCAGCTTCGGCGATGATGGCGCAGATCCACGAATTCCACACGTTTCTGCTGTGGATCATCGTCTTGATCTCGGTGTTCGTGCTGGCGCTGCTGCTGTGGGTGATGGTGCGCTACAATCGCCGCGCCAATCCGACGCCGCAGAAGTTCACGCACAATATCGCAGTCGAAGTGCTGTGGACCGTGGTGCCGGTGATCATTCTGGTGGCGATCGCGGCGAAATCGTTTCCGCTCATCTATCAGCAGGAGCGGGTGCCGGAAAATGCCGAGCTGACGTTGAAGGTCACCGGCAATTCCTGGTTCTGGAACCTTGAGTATCCCGACCTTGGCGTCAGCATCGCGGCGAACCTGCTGCCGGAAGAGGAGGCGCGCGCGCAGGGGCGTCCGTACCTCCTGGCCACCACCGAGCCGCTGCTGGTGCCGGTCGACACCACTGTGCGGGTGCTGGTGACCTCGAACGATGTCATCCATTCCTTCGCCATGCCCGCGCTTGGCGTGAAGGAGGATGCGATTCAAGGGCGGGTCAACGAAACCTGGTTCCGCATCGACGCCAGCCGCGTCGAACCCGGCGAGACCGTGCTTTACGGCCAGTGCTCGGAATTGTGCGGCGTGAATCACGCCTACATGCCGGTGGAGATTCGCCCGGTGAGCCGCGAGGCCTTCAATCAATGGGTGGAGGCGCAAGGCGGATCGATCGCGACCGCTTCGCCTGAAACGCCGCCGGCTGCGCCCGGCGCCGCCGCCGTTACGCCCACGCGCTGAGATTACGGGAGACGTTTCGAGATGACGCACGAGCCCGCCGCCGCACATGCCGGAGCGCACGCGGACGAGGAACATCGCCCAAGCCTCTATGACTGGAAGCGCTGGGTGTATTCGACCAACCACAAGGACATCGGCACGATGTACCTTGTGTTCGCGATTATCGCCGGTCTGATCGGCGGCGCGCTTTCCGGGCTCATCCGCTGGGAACTGGCCGAGCCGGGAGTTCAGATTTTCACCGAGACCTCGTTCCTTGGCTCGATGCTAGGCAGCAACCACGGCTACAACGTGGTGGTGACCATGCACGGGCTGATCATGATCTTCTTCATGGTCATGCCGGCGATGATCGGGGGCTTCGGCAACTGGTTCGTGCCGCTGATGATCGGGGCGCCCGACATGGCGTTCC
>CAZNTI010000324.1:0-3013 GCA_964575885.1 uncultured Terricaulis sp. | reverse complement strand
GCTAAACGCGCGCCTGAGCCGGCGCCGCTGTCTGGCCAAGGCGCCAAGACGGCAGCACCGAAGTCGGCCGCGCCCGAGGCGGCGCGCGCCGCACCAACGCAACAGCCGGCGCAGTCCAAGACGCAAGCCAAGCCTTCGACGCCCATGGCCTCGCCGGCGTTTGCACAGACGCTCGCGGAAGCCACCGACGCCAACACGCCGACCGCCTCCGCGTCGTCGCAGACCGCGAGCCCGCTCAGCGCCAGCACCACACATCAAACCCAAGCCGCAGCGCTGGATCAATCCGCGCAGCGCGCACAGCCGGCCGCAGCGCAGGTGTCGCGCGAGATCGTGCGCCGCTTTGACGGCGGCAACACCAGCTTCGAACTGCGGCTCGATCCCCCCGAACTCGGGCGCGTCGAAGTGCGACTGGAGGTCTCGCGCGATCACCGCGTCACCGCCACCATTTCCGCCGACAGCCCGCAAGCGCTGAGCGAACTGGCGCGGCATGCGCGCGAACTCGAACAATCGCTGCAATCAGCGGGGTTGGAGTTGGCCGACAACGGGCTCTCGTTCGATTTGCGCCAAGACCATGAGGCCGGCGCGCGAAATGACGACGCCAGCCCGGCCGGCAGCGGGGCCCGCGCCGAAACCACAGCGCCCGGCGGCGATGAAACGCCGCGTGCGCGGCCCATCGGGCTTGAGCGCTGGCGCGGCGTGCGCGTCGATGTGATGGCGTAAGGAGCGCGCCCATGCCCATCTCACCCGTCACCACCGGCAGCACCCAGACCGGAACCGACCGCGCCTCGCTCAGCGACAATTTTGACACCTTCCTGGTGCTGCTGACCGCGCAACTGCAGAACCAAGATCCGCTGTCGCCGATGGATTCAACGCAGTTCACCGAGCAATTGGTGCAATTCAGCCAGGTCGAGCAGCAGATCCGCACCAACGAGCAATTGGAGGGCCTGGTCGGCCAGTATCAGGCCGCGTCAGCGGGGGCCGCGCTCTCCTATCTCGGTCGCGACGCCATCATCGAAGCGGATGAAACCTATCTGGCGGGCGGCGAAGCCAATTGGGCCTATCGTCTGCCGGAGGCCGCGACCGACCTCACCATCAACGTGCGCGATTCACGCGGGCGCGTGATCTACAGCTCAACGACCGAGGCCCGCGGCGCGGGCGAGCATCTGTTCACCTGGGACGGCACGACTACCGACGGCGAAACCGCGCCCGATGGGGTCTACACGCTCGAAATCGAAGCGTCGAACGCAGATGGCGAAGAGCTCACGGCGTCGATCGCGGTGCGCGAAACCATTATGGGCGTGGATTTTTCCGGCAGCGTGCCGGTGGTGATCACGCCTTCGGGAACCCGTGAACTGGGCGCCATACGCTCGGTGCTGGACAACGGCTGAAGACTATATGCGCCGGCCGAACGCCGGCGTCCGACTGCGCAGAAGCGCTCCATGGGACCAACCTTAGAACGCCGCAGCGGGACGCACGCGGCGATGGAGCAGACACATGTCGATCTACACCGCCCTGCGCGCGGGCGTCTCCGGCCTCACCGCCAATTCCAGCGCGCTCGCCGTTATCTCCGACAACATCGCCAACGTGAACACCGTGGGCTACAAACGCGGCAGCGTTGATTTCAGCGCGCTCGTCAACGCTCAAAACTCCAACACCACCTATAACGCGGGCGGCGTGCTGCCGCTGACGCGCCAGCAGATTTCACTGCAGGGCTCGCTCGAGCAATCGCGCTCGTCCACCGACCTCGCCATCTCGGGCGACGGCTTCTTCATCGTCTCGACCAACAACCAGCAGCTTTCCAACGGCGGGAGCGTGCTGTTCACGCGCGCCGGATCCTTCACGATCGACGCCGACGGCTACATGGTGAACGCGCAAGGGCTCTTCCTGCAGGGCTGGCCAGTCAACAGCGACGGCAGCGTCACCTCCTCGCCCACCAGCCTCTCGGCGATCGAGCCAGTCAACATCTCGGGCGTCGGCGGCCTTGCCGAGCCGACCAGCAATGTCGGCCTCAACGCCAACCTCAATTCCGAGCAGACCGACTACACAGCCGCCTACGCGGTCGGAAACCTCGCCACCGGCGCAGTCACGCCGCACTTTGAAAGCTCGCTTGAAATCTTCGACAGCCTGGGCGCGCCGCGCACGATCGCCTTCGGCTTTCTGAAGACCGGCCCCAACACCTGGCGGGTTGAGGCCTATGCCCGGCCGGACGGCAACGTCACCGGCGGCGTCGGCACCGGCGGCGTGCTCGCGGCTGGCATCATCAGCTTCAACACCGACGGCACGGTCGCCAGCGTCGCCGGCCACGGCACCGCCTCGCCAGTGCAGGACATTGACGGCGCCTTCACCATCGACTGGGCTACCGCCACCGGCGCCGCCGACCAGCCGGTCACCGTCGATCTCGATACCGGCATGACCCAATTCGCCAACAGCTTCGGCATCACCAGCGTCACCGCCGACGGCGTGCCTCCCGGCGACCTGGTGGGCTTGGTGCTCGAGGGCGACGGCATGCTCACGGCGCAATTCTCTAACGGAAGGGCGCGTGCGCTTTATCAAATTCCGCTGGCGACGTTTCTGAACCCCAACGGCCTTGCCCCCGACCAAGGCGGCGCCTTCCGCACCACGCTCGAGAGCGGGCTCTACAACATCAACTCATCGAATGCCGGCGGCGCCGGGCGAATCGTGTCGGGCGCGCTTGAGGCTTCCAACGTCGATCTCGCCACTGAGTTCACGAACCTGATCACGACGCAACGCGCCTACTCGGCGTCGTCGCGCATCATCACCACAGCAGACGAGATGCTCGAAGAATTGTTGCGCGTAAAGCGATAGCGCGCGATCGCGTAAGAAATGAGTAAGACCAGCCATGTTCTAATTCGGGACATGCGTGCGTGCTGCTTTGCAGCGTGACCTTAGTCGTTTCTTTAGCCGTTCGATCTATAGTCGCCTCAAGAACGAGGAGACAGGCGCTATGCAGAAGCAACGCCGCTATGATGGGGTGGTGATGGGTCCCGACGGG
>CAZNTI010000323.1:0-3020 GCA_964575885.1 uncultured Terricaulis sp. | reverse complement strand
TTCGAAAGCGGCGAGTTCATCGAGATCGTCCTTGACGAGGCGCCGCTGAAGCGGGCGGTGAACGCGTTCGCGATCCGCTTCGTGCGGGTGTCGATGCTGATCTTGATTGCGGCCGGCGTGCTCATCTACCTCGCGTTGACGGCCGCCTTCGTCGGGCCGATGACTGAACTTACGCGCGCGATCGAGCGTTTCCGCGACCGCCCCGGCGATGTGTCGATCGCGTTTCCGCGCAGCTCCAGGCCCGACGAGATCGGCCGCGCCCAGCGCGCCGCCGCCGACATGGCCGAGCAGGTCCGCAACGCGCTGCGCCAGAAGGAGCGGCTGGCCGCCTTGGGCGCGGCGGTGGCGCGCATCGGCCACGATCTGCGCAACATGCTTTCGACCGCGCAATTGGTGGCCGACCGGCTGGCGCAATCGGAGGACCCGGCGGTGCGGACCCTTGCCCCGCGCCTGGAGCGCACGATCGACCGCGCCGCGGGCCTTGCGGCCTCTACGCTCAAGTACGGGCGCGCCGATGAGGACCCGCCGCGCCTGCAGCGGGTGATCGTCGCCGAGGCGATCGAGGAGGCGGCGGCCGACGCGCTGATCGCGTTCGGGGGCATTGCCTACAAGCCGGATATCGAGGCGGGGCTGGCCTGCATCGCCGATCCCGACCAGCTGCACCGGGTGCTGGTGAATCTCGTCCGCAACGCCGCTCAGGCGATGAAGGACCACGCCCGCGCCGACAAAACCCTGATGCTGCGCGCCGCGCGCATCGAGGGGCGCTGTGAGATCGATGTGATCGACCACGGTCCAGGGGTGCCCGAGCGTCTGCGCCCGCGCCTGTTCGAACCCTTCGTGTCGGCAGCGCCCGAGGCGGGCGGGGCGGGGCTCGGACTGGCGATCGCGCGCGAGCTCACGCGCGCCATGGGCGGCGAACTCGAGCTCATCCGCACCGGCGCGGAGGGTGCAACCTTTCGCATCACGCTGCCCGCGGCGTAAACCCTTGTGCTGGCGGGCGCGGCCCGTGGCGCTTATGTGCGTGATCGTGCGCCCGGTTCCCTAGCGAGGGTCCAAGCTTGGACGAGTACAAAGACTCATTGCCGCCGTTCCTGAGCTTGCGCGTGTTTGAAGCCGCGGCGCGCTCGGGCAGCTTTGCGAAGGCTGCCGAGGAACTCGGCGTCAGCGCCGGGGCGGTGAGCCAGCACATCCGCACCATCGAGGAGTTCGCCGGCCAGCCCCTGTTCCGGAGGCTGGGGCGTGGCGTCGAATTGACTGAGGCAGGCCGCGCCGCCGCCAACCACGCCAGCGCCGCCCTGGCCGAGATGCTGCAGGCGGGGCGGGCGATGCGGGTGGCGACGCGGGGGCGACGGGTCTCCATTTCAACGGCCCCATCGTTCGCCTCGAAATGGCTGATCCCGCGCCTTAGCGTGTTCCAGGAGCGCTATCCCGACGCCGATGTGCGGCTTTCGGCCGACATGGCGCTCACCGATTTCGCCGGCTCGGATATCGACCTGGCCATCCGCTACGGCCCCGGCGGCTATGAGGGCCTCCATTCCGAACGCCTGATGACGGAATCAGTGATCGTCGTGTGCAGCCCGCGGCTGGTCGAAACCGCCAAAAGCGCCGCCGACCTTGCCGCGGCCCCGCTCATTCACGACGACGGCCCCGAGCGCGATCCGACCTGCCCCAGCTGGGCGATGTGGTTTGCCGCTCGCGGCGTCCGCCGCAGCGACGTGGAGCGCGGCCTGCGCTTCAATCAGTCGAGCCTCGCCATCGAGGCGGCGATCGCTGGCAAGGGTTTGGCGCTGGCCAAGCGCCAGCTGGCGCTGCGCGACCTCTCGGCGGGCCGGCTGGTGGCGCCGTTGCTCGACGGCGAGGCCCCGGTGGGCTTCGCCTATTGGGTGGTCTGGCCGCGCGGGCGGCGCTTCGAGCCGTTGCAAACCGCCTTCCTCGAATGGCTGCGTCAGCAGGCGATCGAGGGCGACGCTCCGGTTGACCACACCGCCTGAGCGAAGCGCCTAAAGCAAGGCTTTAGCCCGGCGGCCTTTCTCTTCGCGCGTGCGGCGCCCACTGTTGGGTAGCAGTTTTGGGCTTCGGGCCCGTCTCCTCCCACGGGCCGCGCTCTATGTACCGCTATGACGCCGTCGACCGATTGATCGTCGAAGAGCGCGTCGCCCAATTCCGCGATCAGACGCAGCGTTATCTCGCCGGCCTCATCGACGAAGACGCCTTCAAGCCGCTCAGGCTCCAGAACGGGCTCTACATCCAGCGCTACGCGCCGATGCTGCGGGTGGCGATTCCGTACGGGGTGCTCTCCACGACCCAGCTGCGCAAGCTGGCCGAAATCGCGCGCCGGTTCGATCGCGGCTACGGCCATTTCACCACTCGCCAGAACATCCAATTCAACTGGGTGAAGGTGGAGGAAGTCCCCGACATTCTGGCCGAACTGGCCACCGTGTCGATGCACGCGATCCAGACCAGCGGCTCGTGCGTGCGCAACGTCACTACCGATGCGTTCGCGGGCGTGGCCAATGACGAGGTCGTCGATCCCAGACCCTACTGCGAACTGATGCGGCAATGGTCGACCTTGCATCCCGAGTTCGCGCATTTGCCGCGCAAATTCAAGGTTGCGTTCAATGGCGCTCGGGAAGACCGCGCCGCCACGCCGGTGCACGATCTGGCGTTCGATCTTTACAAAGATGACGCGGGCGAGGTGCGGCTGATCGTAAAGGTGGGCGGCGGGCAAGGCCGCACGCCGCGCTTGGCGTCGATCATCAAGCGCGACCTGCACTGGCGCGAGCTGCTCACCTACAGCGAAGCGGTGCTGCGCACCTACAATGCGCTCGGGCGGCGCGACAACATCTTCAAGGCGCGGATTAAGATTCAGGTCGAAGCGCTGGGTGCGGCGGAGTTCGCGCGCCTGGTCGATGCGGAATGGGCGCATCTGCGCAACGGCCCCAACACGCTGAGCGACGATGCGCTGGAGCGGGTCGCCAAGCATTTTGTGGACCCGCCCTTGGCGCCGGCGACGTCGGCGC
>CAZNTI010000322.1:0-3034 GCA_964575885.1 uncultured Terricaulis sp. | reverse complement strand
GGAGAGCGTCGCTCTCCTTTCTCAGATCAATTCCGGCATAGGCCCGGTGCTCGCCGCCCAGCTCTGCGATCAGCGGGGCCAGCGCATCTTCGCGCACGTCAATGAGCGCCAGGCGTGCGCCGCGCTTGGCCAGTTCGCGCGCGATCGCCGAGCCGACATTGCCCCCGGCGCCGGTGACCATCGCCGTCTGAGAGGTGAAGTTCATGGCGCGCGCCCCTTACTCAAATCCGCCGCACGTCTCGAAGCGAAACGCGAAACTGCCTGACATCGCCGACGCGGACGAGCCGTCCCCTGGCCAATACGGGATCGGCGACAAGCGGGAGCAAGGCGCCGCCATGGGCGTTCCCATCAGCGTCGAGAAAGAGGAAGATGCTGGCGCTGTCGCCACAGCCGTCGGTGCAGAAGGCGGGCGGCAGGCCGCCCCGGATACAGAGCGCGGCGCAGGACTTGTGCACCTTGCCGGCGCCGGGGCGCATCGCCCCAAACCAGCACTTGGCGTCAACGATTTCGCCAACAAGAAGGGCGGGCCCTTCGTCGATCACGGGCCGGACAAGCGCCGGCAGCGCCGGACCTTGGGCGATCCAGTCGTCGCCATCGACAGCGGCGATCATTGCGTTGTCGCCGCGCGCGATGAGGGCGCCGCGAACGCTCACCGATGGGTCTCGATCTTGCTGCAGCCGATCCTGCAAGCCGCGCTTGGTGTTCGAGACGAGAAACGCCGTGCGCGGCGCGCCGTCGATGTCGCTCGTCACCAGAGCCGGATAGGGCTCGCGAATGAGCTGGCCGGTGAAGGTGCGAACGTCGCCTTGTATCCACGCGCCAGCGCCGGCGCTTTCGTGGGCGTTGGCAAAGAGCGCCGCGAACCCGGCGGCGCCTGCAACGCCGCCCAGCGCCGCGCCAAGCATGAAGCGGCGATCCCGCTTCGGCGTTTCCGCCCAGCCGATGAAGAAATCATTTTTGTTCATGGCGACGCCTCGGCGATCAGCGTGGGCGGCGTTTCGGTTCCGGCCGCTAGCGGCTGCTCGTGAACGAACACGACGCCGTCATCGATGCGCGTGCGATATGTGGACACCATTTCCGTATAGGGCGGCGGCGAGCGGCCGTCTTGGGGGCGGTACTGAAAGCCGTGCCATGGACAAACGACGCAGCCGTCGACGATGCGCCCTTCGCCGAGCGGTCCGCCCTGATGTCGACATACATTCGACAGCGCAAAGATGCGCGCGCCGTCGCGAAAAACGGCGATGCGTTCGCCCTGGGGGGGCGTCACTACGCGCGCGCAGGCGTCGGGGATGTCGTGCGCTGCGCAGACCCGGATCCAGCCGTTCGCGTCAGTCGGGGCGGACCTGTCGCGCGCACTCTCTCGCAAGGCGACTGCAACGTGCAACAGCGCCACCGTCAGCGCAGCGCCGGCGATGGTCCACGCATAGAGGTCGACGCGCGCCGACTGTACTGCGCCCAGCAGCACATGCGCCACTATCAGCACGTAGGCGGGGTAAACGCCCATGTGGATCGATTTCCACAAGGCCGGGCCAAGATTGGCGTTCCAGAAATCATGACTGGTTGCGGCCATCAGGAACAAGAACAGCAACGCGACGAGGCCGAGCGACTCGAAAGGGAAGCCGCCGATCGAGTCATATCGCGGGTTCGAAATCAGCAGCGACACCAGCGGATTGAGGTCGGAGAAGCCATGGTACCAAAGGACGACCAGACCCGCATGCAAAAGCGCGATCAGAAAGCACGTAACGCCGAGGTGGCGGCGGTTGTACAGCATCGGGGCAAAGCGCGTGCTCAATCGCGCCAGCGGCCCGATAGCGAGCGTCAGCGTCAGCAGCGAGAAGGCCGCCGCGCCTGTCGCGCGGATAGCGATCTGGATCGGGGTGAAGCTCTGTCCAGGCGGCTGGGTGAGCACGGCTGTTGCAACATAAACGGATACAAAAACGAGCACGCCAGCGAGGAGGGCGAGATCGTAGGATTTCTTGAACGGATTCCATTGGACGACGCGATAGCCGTGCGACATCAGCGCGCCTCGCTAAAATGCGCGGAATCCAGCGCGGCGCTTACGCGGTGACGCGCATCGAGGGCTAGCATCGTGCAGGCAACAATCGCCAAAGCGGCGAGCGGCCACGCCCAGAGGTGGAAGCGGCGCTGGCGGCGCGTCATGGCGCTCTCCGGGTGAAGGTCTTCGCGACAAGTATCGGCCAAAGCGCCGCAATCCCAGGGAGGAGAACAATCTTCACGACCCACGGCGCCTCAGCAGCCATGGGGTCGAAGCGACGCGCCAGTCCGAGCGACAAAATCAGCGCGACAATGACGCCAACGGCAAAATAGCCCCCGACCAATGACCAGATCAGTTCTGCCGCAGCGATATCCATGCGCGCCCTCGCCCGGCGGTTCATACGCACGCCGCCCCTGTTTGGCTACAGCGGCGCGGCGGGCGCCTGAAGCGCGGCGGCGTTGGCGAGGCTCAAAACAGGCTGCCCTGACCGCCGCCGGGCTTGGACTTTGGCCGCGCCGGCGCGCGCTCCGGTTCGCGGGTGTCAACAGGCAGCGCTTGGCGCTCGCCCGCCGCCGGCGGGTCGATGACGGCGCGCTGCTTGTCGTCGGCGAAGCTGAGCTCGACCTCGTCGCCCGGCGACAAATCCTTGGCGGCGCGCACCAGGGCGCCGTCGGCGCGATGGACCATGACGAAGCCGCGCGCCAGCACGCTCTTGTGCGAGAGGCTTTCCAGCATGCGCGCGCCGGCGGCGAGTTCCTGTCGCTTGGCGTCAAGCCCGCGCCGCATCCCCGGTTCGAGCCGCGACGCGGTTTGCATGAGCTTCTCTCGGCGGCGGGCGATATCCTGCGCCAGCGCTTGCGGACGAAGACGGGCGGAGATGCGGTCGAGCTTGGCTTGCGCGGCGCGCGTGTAGGTAAGCAGGCCGGCGTTCAAGCGCTCGCCGGCGCGATCGAACCGCTGCTGCGGAATCAGAAGCAGCGTTTCCGGCCGCGGCAGCCGCGCGGCGGCGGCGCGCACATTGATGCGCCGCGCCTCCAC
>CAZNTI010000321.1:0-3048 GCA_964575885.1 uncultured Terricaulis sp. | reverse complement strand
CTGCGGTGCGCGCCGGCGACCTGGTGCCGGCCTACAAGCACCTCGCGCGCGTATCCCGGATCCAAGCCGTGATGACCCAAGCCTGGGATGTGCTCGCGACGATGACGCCGGCGGATTATCTCAACTTCCGCGCGCTTCTTGGCGCCAGTTCGGGTTTCCAATCGGCCCAGTTTCGCACGCTCGAATGCAAGCTCGGCATGAAGGATCCGCGCTTTCTGGCGCACGCGGAGCCAGGCAGCGCCGAACGCGCCATGCTGGAAGCCGCGCTCGAGGGACCAAGCCTTTACGACGACGCCATCGCGCAATTGGGCAAGGCCGGTTTTGAGCTTCCCCACGAAGTGTCCAGGCGCGATGCGTCCCTGCCCTATGAGCCGCACGCTGCGGTCGAAGCCGCATGGCTGGCCGTCTACCGCGACCCGCAGCGCTACTGGGCGCTCTACCAATTGGCGGAAAAGCTGATGGACCTCGACGACTCCATGCTGACCTGGCGCCATAAGCATGTGCTCACCGTCGAGCGCATCATCGGGCGCAAGCGCGGCACCGGAGGCACCGAAGGCGTGGGTTACTTGCAGGCGACGCTTGCCAAGCGGGCGTTTCCGGAAATCTGGTCGATGCGGACGAAACTCTAATGTCGTACAAACCGCTCTTCTCACGCGCGCTCGCCGCCGCTCCGCAGCGGCGCCATTTCGCGGCGCATTCTCATCATCTCTGGCCTGACGCCTCCTTCGAGGGCCACATGCAGGCCTGGGACGATTCCGCACGTTTCGCGGATCGCAAATGGGAGAAGATATTTGGCGGGGTGATCCCGAAAGCCCAGCAGCATATCGCAGACGAACTCGCCCTACCCGACCCGCGCACGATCGCGCTGGCGCCAAGCACGCACGAATTGCTGGTGCGGGTGTTTTCCGCCAAGGCCGGCCGCGCGCCGCTCGACGTGCTCACCAGCGACGGCGAGTTCCATTCCTTTCGGCGACAAGCCGCGCGCTGGGAAGAGGACGCGCGGGTTCGGCTGCGCATTGTTCCCTGCGAGCCGTTCGATAGCTTCACACACCGCTTTCTGGCGGCGATGGAGGAACGCGAACCCGACATCGCATTCGTGAGCCATGTGATGTTTCGCAGCGGGCTGCGCTTCGACGGCGCAGCACAAATCGCCGAGAGCGCCCGTCCCGACGGCCCTTGGGTCATGATCGATCTCTACCATTCGTTCATGGCCATGCCGTGCGACTTTAGCGCCGTCGCCGACCGAGTTTTCCTGCTGGGCGGCGGCTACAAGTACGCCATGGCCGGGGAAGGCGCCTGCTACCTGCACGCGCCTCCCGGCTTTGGCGCGCGTCCCTCAAACACCGGCTGGTTCGCCGATTTCGGGGCCATCGAGGCCAGGCAAGGCTTGGTCGGCTACGCCGCCGACGGCGGGCGTTTCCTAGGCGCCACCTACGACGCCGCAGGCCTTTATCGCTTCAATGCGGTGCGGCGCATGCTTGCCGAGCACGCCCTCGACACCGATGCCGTCACGCGCCACGTCGCGCGCCTGCGCACAGCGCTTGCGGCGATGATCGAAGCCGGCGAAGCGGGCGTGCTGGGTCAAGCCGAACTGTTGCGGCCCAACGCCGCTGGACCAGACGCCCGCTTCCTGGCGCTGCGCCATCCCAAGGCGACGGCCTGGAAAGCTGCGCTGATGGAGGCCGACATCATCACCGACGCCCGCGACGACGTATTGCGCATCGGGCTCGGGCTCTACCATGACGAGGCCGATTTGCCTGCGTTCTGCGCGGCGGCTTCGCAAGCCCTGGACTAATCGCTCACCACGCCCCCCAGTTCGACCAACTGACGGCACAGATGTTCGGGCAGCTCGGCGCCGCCCTGCGCCGCGCTCCAATCTGCGGGCGCGTCTTTCGCGTCAAGATAGCGCCAGCCCTGGAAAGCCCGCCGCGGCTGCGGGGCGGTGCGCTGCAGGTGGGCATCGAGATAAAGCCCGCATCTTTGCCCGTGGTCGTCGCTGACGTCATCGATCGCCACGATGCGCTGGCGCACGCAGATCACGCCCTTGATCACCCAATAGAGCGAGCCGCCCTTGAGCACCTCCTCGGCGCGCTTGGGCCACATGCGCGTGCCGCAGACCGGGCGTGGATCGCGCTTCGCCGCTCTCGCGCGCTTGATCTGGTTCGCCTGCCACGCCGCCAGATCGTCAACACTCTCGGCGCCGACGCAGAGCTTCACGATGTGCAGCGCCATCAATTCCCTTCCGGATCGTCAGCGGCGGCGCGCGTCGCGCGCATCCGCGCCGCAACCTCTTGATCCTCCGGATTGACCGATTCGGCGAGCCCCGCGGCGACGCCGTTGAAATCAGCCGCGCCCTTGTTCTGCGAGAACTTGCGCTTGGCCTCGATGCGTTCCGCGGTGAGCGAAACCCCGACGATGCCGCGCATCATCGTCTCGATGTACGGACGCGGCGCATCATCGATGCTCCAGGGCTTGGGCTGCGCGGCTTCGTAAAGATCGGAAAGGGCGCGCACCAGGGCTTCCAGGCGCACTGCATCGTCGAACCACTCGATCGGCCCGCTCAAATGCACCGCTTCATAGTTCCAGGTCGGAACTACTTTGCCGTGCTCGGCCTTGGATGGATACCAGCCGGGACTGACATAGGCTTGTGGTCCCGACAACAAGATCAGCCCGCGCGGCCCCGAGATGCGCCATTGCGGGTTGGCGCGCGCGATGTGGCCGGCCACGAGCTTGCGCTCGGCGTCCCACAATACCGGCAGATGCGAACCTACCGGGTCTCCATCGGCGTCAACGGTGACCAACACGGCGGGACCGCGGCGCGCCAGGCGCGCAATCAGCGCGTCGCCATCGTCGGCGGCGAAGTGGGCGGGCGTGTACATTCTTACTCCGCCGGTACGGCCGCGCCCGTCCGGGCGCGCTGCTGCGCCGCCCACGCCTGCTTGATGGTGCGCGAGGTCATCCGCGATCCGTCCGGGCTCCAGCCCGGGGGGCCGAACACGTAGCCGATGACTTCCCGCAGCGACTTTGCGCTGCGCAGATCCCGCCAGA
>CAZNTI010000320.1:0-3053 GCA_964575885.1 uncultured Terricaulis sp. | reverse complement strand
GCTGACGCCATTCGCTTCGGCTCGGAGGTCTTCCACACGCTGCGCAAGCAACTCAAGGAGGCCGGCCACTCCACCAATGTCGGCGATGAGGGCGGTTTCGCGCCCGACCTTAAAAGCGCCGACGAAGCGTTGGGCTTCATCCTCAAGGCGATCGAAAAGGCCGGCTATAAGCCTGGAGAAGACATCGCCGTCGCCCTCGATTGCGCGGCCACCGAGTACTACAAGAATGGCAAGTACGAGTTGGCCGGCGAAGGCAAATCGCTGTCCTCGGAAGCTCACGCCAAATACATCGCGGACCTGGTGTCGCGCTATCCGATCGCGTCGGTCGAGGACGGCATGTCGGAAGATGATTTCGACGGCTGGAAGGCGCTGACCGATCTCATCGGCGACAAATGCCAATTGGTCGGCGACGACCTCTTCGTCACCAATATGAGCCGGCTGGAGATCGGTTTCGAAAAGGGGCTGGCCAACGCCATCCTGATCAAGGTCAATCAGATCGGCACGCTCACGGAAACCTTGGACGTGGTCGAAATGGCTCATCGCGCCGGTTACGCTGCGGTGATGAGCCATCGCTCCGGGGAAACCGAGGACGCCACCATCGCCGATTTGGCCGTGGCCACCAATTGCGGCCAAATCAAAACCGGCTCGCTCGCCCGTTCCGATCGTACTGCGAAGTATAACCAGTTGATCCGCATCGCTGAATTGCTCGACGATCAGGGCGAGTACGCCGGCGGCGCGACGCTCGTGGGGCGCTAACGCACGCCGCCGGTGTCGCACAGCGCGCAGATCGACTAGCGTGGACGCCTTTGGTGAAAGGGCTCAAGTATGGCCGCGCGTCCGATCTCCGACTTGCCGCTTGTGCCGCCCGAGGAGGCGTCTGATCCGCACGCGGAAATCGCAGCGCTGCGCGCGCAAGCGCCGCTCGCACGCTCGGGCATGGGTATCGTCATCGCCCTCCATCATCGGCACCTCGAACTGGTTACAAGCGACGCCACCCGCCAGCTTGAGACCGAAACCAAGATGATGCAGGGCATCACCGAGGGGCCGATCTGGGACATGACCACCTCCGGGATGCTGTTCGCCAACGGCGACGTGCACCGGCGTCGTCGCGCGCCTTTGCAGCGCACCTTTGCATTCAAGTTGATGGACGCGATGCGCCCGAAAGCGGCGGCGTTGGCGGGCGAGCTGGTTGAGCCGCGCATTGGCCAGGGCCCGATCGATTTCGTGAACGAGATCGCCGCGCAAATCCCGGCGCGCATCATCGCCGACATATTGGGCATTCCACGCAGCGATCTGCCAGTGTTCATGCAATGGATCGCCGACACTGCGGAATCGCTGGGCTTCATCGACACCAGCCGCCGGGCGCAGATCGAGGCCAGCCTGATCGCGTTCAACGCCTACGTGGCCGACTTGCTGGCAGACCGGCGCGCCGCACCCAAGGGAGATTTTCTTTCCGACTATGTGGAGGCGACGGCGCGTGCGGGCGATCTCACGGAAGCGGAAATTCGCACGCAGGTGCTGGGGCTCATTCTCGCCGGGTCAGACACCACCCGCGGTTCGCTATGCATGACGCTTGCGCATCTGCTGGCGCGGCCGGAGCAATGGGCGGCGTTCTGCGCCGACCCTGACGGATTGAAGGCCGGGGTCGTCAGCGAGGGCCTGCGCTTTGATCCGATCGTCGCGGCCGTGCCACGGGTGGCTGTGCGCGATCTGGAGATTGACGGCTACCTGGTTCCCGCAGGCACCCCAATCGCGGTGTCATTGCTGTCCGCGCTGCGCGATCCGGAAGTGTATGCCGAGCCTGACCGCTTCGATATCAGGCGCCGCGATCATCCGCGCTGGCACCCGATCTTCGGCGCCGGCGCACATCGCTGCGTCGGCGAGGCCCTGGCGCGAGCGGAAATGGAGGAGACCCTCGCCGTGATCGCACGCTTGGCGCCGCGCAGCGAACTCATCGGCCCCATTCCAAGCCTCGCGCCGGGCGCGATCCGTCAAGTGCGACCGATGCGGGTCCAGTTCAGCCGCTGACGCGCGGTTGAGAAAATAACGAGAACAGAAGATCGTTTCGGGTGCGAGCTTCGCGTGCGATGCAAATTTTTCCTAGCGGAGCGACCCCAAGGGGAAGTGGGCTCGGGGGCGAACGGCGCCCCCAGCACTAGTGCAACTTTGCTAAGCCTATGATTCTGCGCACAAAGAACAAACCAAGAATATTTTGGAGTCTATACGATTCCTTAACCAACACGACACAACGTGCCGGCCGAATCGAGGGTCGGTGCGATGGCGAAACATGGTTCAACGGCGCTTTCCATCGGTCTGGGCGCGGCGATCGTGTATCTCGGCGCGCATGCGTTGACAGGGCGCCAGGGGCTTGTCGCTTACGTCGATTTGCAGGCCCAGGAGCGGGTGCTGGAGGCGCGTGTCGTCAGTCTCGATGTCGAGCGGGCGCAGTTGGAGGCGCGCGCCGCGCGCATGCGCGCGGAAAGCCTCGATCTCGACTACCTCGATGAGCGGGCGCGACTGACGCTTGCGACCGGTGACGCCGACGAGATTGTGTTCGCCCTGAACGCTCCCTAGGGGCGGCAATCGCGCAAGGCTCGCTGGCCCGCTCCTTCAAATCCGCATAAGAGAAACGCGCCGCGGCGTGTGGACTTTGCATGCCATTGGCGCATCTGTGGGCGGCGGAGGAAGAGGCATGGCGGAAACCGCTCAGCGCGCAAACGGCACGCACACCAGTGGGGTCGCCGGCAAGGCCGAACTCGTCCAATACTACCGCGATATGCTGCTCATCCGCCGCTTCGAGGAGCGCGCGGGTCAGCTCTACGGCATGGGCCTGATTGGCGGTTTTTGCCATCTCTATATCGGCCAGGAAGCGGTCGTCGTCGGCATGCAGGCCGCTCTGAAGGACGGCGATCAAGTCATCACCGCCTATCGCGATCACGGACACATGCTGGCAGCCGGCATGACGCCCAATGGCGTCATGGCGGAATTGACTGGACGTCGCGACGGTTATTCCAAGGGCAAGGGCGGCTCGATGCACATGTTCAGCATCGAGA
>CAZNTI010000319.1:0-3075 GCA_964575885.1 uncultured Terricaulis sp. | reverse complement strand
GCGCCTCCAAGGAACGTGCGGCTTAAGCGGCGCGCCCGTCGTTCTCGGCGCCCTTGCGCACCTTGAAGAAGCGGATCGCGCGCTGCGCCGCCTCGACCGGCACCGCGTTGTACATGCGCCCAAACTCTTCGGCCCGCGCCATCGCCTCGTCGCCGCCGCAGGCGAGCACCGCCAGCGTCACAAACAAAGGCCGCTCGATGCCGGCGGCGCGGCAGATCATCGCCAGGCCGTCGATATCGCGTCGCGAGAGCAGCTCAGACACAGTCGCCTGATCCACATTGGTGATCTCGGCCAAGCCGTAGAGAAAGTGCTTTTGCTTGGCCTCGCGATAGAGCGACACCAGCAGCCGCGCATTGAGTTCGCCGCTGTTCTTTTTCGACTCGATGAACGCGCGCGCATTCTTGGCCTCGGCGCTGGCGTCGCCGGCGGTCTGGCGCATGCGTTCGCGCGCCTTGGCGAGTGCGGCGTCGAGTGTCGCGGGATCGACGCTGGCGTTGCGTTCGAGAATCTGGTCCCGAAGCCGGTTCTCGACCACGAAATACATCTCGTTAAGCAGGTCGATCGGCAGATCGTGGCGCTGCACCACCGCTTCGTGGAGGAAGCTGTTGCGTTGCGCGCGGTCGACCGCGACCTCCATGCTGGTGCGCGAAATCTTGGCGCTGTCGTTGCGGATCAGGGCATCGAGCGCGTTGTCGTCGCCGAGCCGCACAATCGCGTCGGAGAGCGACTCGCTGACATCCTCGCGCTGAGCGACCGCCTTTATATGATGCTGGCTTTGATAGCTTACCACCTGCAGCAGCGTCTGCTCGTCGAGCGCCTTGCTGCGGCGAAGCACCGGTCCCGCCACCTCAAAGGAATGGTTGGCGAGGTCGCGCATCAGCCCGACCGGGGCGTCCGGGGCGTCGGCGAAGCGCTCGGAGAGCTCAGCCAGCACTTCGTCCTGCATTTCCGCCGCAACCAGCTGCAGCACGTCGTCGAACAGCGCCGCTTCGCGGTCGTTGCGCGCAGGCGCGGTTTCGAAAAAAAGGTCGGTCACTTCCCGAAGCAGATCCCGCCGGCGCGCGCTATCTGGCGTGCGCGCCAGGTCAACCAACTTGGCAAACCGAGTCTGGGACATAGTGGCTGGGCTCCCCGGGAATCGGACCGACCATAGTGGCGCACGAGTAAAGAAAGTTTACCTCAGCCCTTGCCGACGGGATGCAAGGGAACCTCGACCGGGCCGCCCAGCAAGTCCGGCGCTGGGTCGATCGCATCGGGCTTGGCGGCGGCGTCGACGCCGCCCGCGCCCGCCGGGGTCTCCAGCGAGGGAATGCTTCGCAGCTGGAATTGCGCTGGCGCGCGCGCGCTCAGCCCGAAACTGACGCCTTCGGCGGGCGTCATCACAACCGCGGCGAGCGCGCACGATTGGTCGGCGAAGGTCCAGGAAATGCAGAGGCCGTCCTCGGCGCAGACGCGCGCGCACGCGGCGGCGTCGGCGGCTGGCGAAACCATGTAGGCGCCGGCGTGGCCGGATGCGAACGCGGCCGGCGCAAACAGGACGCCAGCAAAGGGAATGATGTGTCTCATGGGCCTTGCGCTAAGCCGCATCGGTTAACGGAGCTTTCACTCCGAGGCGGCGAGCGCCTCGCGCCTGAGTTCGATGTCGAGCCATTCGGCTTCCGCTGCGTCACGCTCGGTGCGTGCCGCATGCAGCCGCGCGGCGTCGGCGTTGTAGCGCTCTGCGTCGCGCTCGAATGCGCCGGCATCGGCCAGCGCCAGCTCCAGCGCGGTGATTTCCTCGGAAAGCTTGGGCAGCAAGGCGTCGATTTCGGCGGCGCGGCGTTCGTCTTTGTAGCTTAGCTTGGTCGCCCGCCGCGGTGGGCTTGGCGGCGGCGGCACGCGCTTGGAGGCTGGCTGGCGCACCGCGACGGCGCCGTACTCGCGCTCGAAGTCGGCCCAGCCGCCCGCGGTTTCGGCCCAACGACCGTCGCCAAGCGGGCCCACGATCTGGGTGGCGACGCCATCGAGAAAGGCGCGATCATGGCTGACCAGGATCACCGCGCCGTCATAGTCGGCCAGCATCTCCTCGAGGGCGTCGAGAGTGTCCATGTCGAGGTCGTTGGTGGGCTCGTCGAGCACCAGCAGATTGGCCGGCCGCGCCAGCGCCACCGCCAGCGACAGCCGGTTGCGTTCACCGCCCGACAGCGCGCCCACCGGCTGGCGCAAGTGCTCGGGCCCGAACAGAAAGTCGCGCGCATAGGCGGCGACATGGCGCGGGCGACCGTGCACCATCACCTGGTCGCCGCCGAGCGGGGTCAGCGTATCCTGGAGCGTCTTGCCGGGATCGAGGTCGGCGCGGGTCTGATCGACGTAAGCGATCTGAAGATTTTCGCCGAGCCGGACCTCGCCGGAATCGGGCGCACGGCGCTTTAGCAGAATTTCGAGCAAGGTGGTCTTGCCGGCGCCGTTCGCGCCCACGACCCCGAGCCGATCGCCGCGCATCAGCTTAAGCGACAGCGCGTTGATCAGCGGCTTGCCGCCGTAGCTTTTGCAGATGCGCTTAGCCTCGATCACCAGCCGCCCCGATTCCGCGCCGCGTTCGGCGCTGAGCGCGGCGGTGTCTTTGCTCGCAAGCGTCTTGAGTTCGCGGCGCTCGGCGCGCATCGCCATCAATTTGCGCCGCCGTCCTTCGTTGCGCGAGCGGCGGGCGGTGACGCCGCGCTGTAGCCAGTGCTCTTCCGCCTTCAATTGCGTCTGCAGGCGCGACAGCGCGCGCGCTTCCTCCTGCTCGACGCTTTCGGCCCAAGCGTCGAAGCCGGCAAAGCCGCGCTCGAGCTTCAGTACGCGGCGTTGGCGCAGCCATAGGGTGGCGGTTGAGGTGCGCTCCAGGAAGCGGCGGTCGTGGCTGATCACCAGGCACGCGCCGCGAAAACCGGCGATGCGGTTCTCCAGCGCCTCGATCGCGGCGATGTCGAGGTGGTTGGTGGGTTCGTCAAGCAGCAGGATGTCGGGTTCGGCAGCGAGCGCGCGCGCGAGGCTGGCGCGCCGGGCTTCGCCGCCGGAGAGGCCGTCAGGGGTGCGGTCGGGGTCGAGCCC
>CAZNTI010000318.1:0-3078 GCA_964575885.1 uncultured Terricaulis sp. | reverse complement strand
GCGCGGTCTCAACGGGCTTCAGGCGTTCTGACGCGGCGCCCTTATGGCGCAAATCTTCCAGCGCGTCGAGTGCGACGCTTTCCGCGTCGGTAAAGGGGCCCACGGCGGTGCGGCGCAGCCGCCAGACATGGCCCTCGGCGCCGAGCCTGGCCGCCAGATCCCGTACCATGGCCCGAATGTAGAAACCCTTGCCGGAGCGGACCCGAAAATGGGCGAGGTCGGCCCCTTCGACGCTGACCAGCTCGGCTTCATGGACGCTGACCAGCCGCGCTTCCAGCTCAACCGCCTCTCCCGCCCTGGCCAGATCATAGGCGCGCTCGCCGTCGATCTTCACCGCTGAGAATTGCGGCGGGATCTGCTCGATCTCGCCCAGGAAGGCCGGCAGCGCCGCGCGGATGGCCTCCGCCGAGGGCCGCACGTCGCTCTCGGCGATGGTTTTGCCCTCGCGATCCTGGGTGTCGGTGGAGGCCCCCCATTTGATGGTGAACAGGTAGGTCTTCTCGGCCTCCATCAGCCAAGGCACCGTCTTGGTGGCCTCACCCAACGCAATCGGCAGGATGCCCGAAGCCAGCGGATCGAGGGTGCCGGCACGGCCGGCCTTCTGGGCGTTGAACAGCCGCCGTACCGCCGACACCGCATGGGTGGAGGTCATGTCCTCCGGCTTGTCGAGCACCACCCAGCCGGAGACGTCATCGCCCTTCTTGCGCCGGCTCATTCGCCATCCTTGCCAAGATCGCGCACCACGGTCGGGCTTGCCAGCAGCTCGTCGATATGGCGCGCCTCGTCGTAGGAGATGTCCGGCTCGAAATGCAGCTCGGGCGTGAACCGCAGGTCGACCAAGCGCGCCAGCCGCCCGCGCAGAAACCCCGCGCAGCGGCTCAGCGCCTGCGCCACCAGCTTGGGATCGGAGGGGCCGAGCGCGGAAACGAACGCGGTCATGTGCTTAAGATCGGGCGAGGCGCGCACTTCGCCCACCGTGACCGAAATGCCTTGCAGATGCGGATCGCGCAGGTCCTCACGCGCGATGACCTCGACCAAGGCGTGACGAACCAGTTCGGCTGCGCGGAGTTGCCGCTGCGACGGGCCTCCCCGCTCCTGACCCCGGACTTTACGTTTCATCTTCGTGTTTCTGTGTTTTTGCTATTGCGCCGTGAAGGCGTACGCGTCGCAAATCTCTGGGTCGCCGCCGGACCCGGGGCCGATGTCGCCTTTGAAGGCGGCGACTTTGAACACCCAACGGCCACTGCTGTCGACGAACTCCATCACCGCCATGTGCTGCGCCACCGCATCGCCGCAGAGGCCACCCTGCGAGGCGCTGCTGGAGACATTCTCGTTGATGACGCGAAACAGCCAAACATCGACGCGCGGGTCGCCGCCCAGAACCGCCGCGAAGCTCTGCCCGCCCACCCCGGAACGGGTGTCGGCCGGCTTCACCTCATACGGTTGCGCGCGCACCGTGACGCCGTTGGCGAAAGCGAAAATGAGCGGCCCGCCGCGATTGCCCTCCAGGCTGACGCGAAGATTGCCGGTGACCGAGCGCGCGGAATCACTGACCGCGCGCCATTGCGAGCGCGCTACCGCGGGCTCCTCCTGGGGCACCGTATCGACGCGCACCTCCGGCTCCACGATCGTCGTCGTGCGCACGCGCGGCGCCGAGCCGTCGTTGTTGCCGTCGCCGCACGCAGCGACGCTCAGGCCAAGGGCCGCGACCGCGGCAAGCATCAAACCCCGCATCGGTCTTCCTTAGAGCGAACGCTGGATCACTTCGACGTTGAAGCACTCGATGACATCGCCCTTCTTGATGTCCTGGAAGGGGCCGAAGCTCATGCCGCATTCCTGCCCGCCGACGACTTCGTTGACCTCATCCTTGAAGCGCTTGAGCGTGGAGAGCACGCCCATTTCCTGGATGACGACGTTGTCACGCACAATTCGCACTTTCGCGCCCTTGCGCACCACCCCTTCAGTAACGCGGCAGCCGGCGACCTTGCCGACCTTCGAGATATTGAACACTTCAAGCACTTCGGCGTTGCCCAGAAAGGTTTCCCGATTGAGGGGCGCCAGCATGCCCGACATCACGCCTTTGATGTCGTCGATCAGGTCGTAGATGATCGAGTAATAGCGGATCTCGACGCCTTCGCGCTCGGCCAGATCGCGCGCTTCCTTGGAGGCGCGGACATTGAAGCCGATCACCGAGGAGCCGGAAGTCTTGGCCAATTGCACATCGGATTCGCTGATCGCGCCAACGCCTGAGTGAACGATCCGGGCCCGCACTTCGTCGGTGCCGAGCTTGTCGAGGGCGCCGCCGATGGCTTCGGCCGAGCCTTGCACGTCGGCCTTGATCAGCACCGGCAGTTCGCTGGCCCCGGCGTCCTTGATCCGCGCCATCATCTGCTCGAGCGAATTGCCGCGCGCAGCCCCGGCGACAGCGCGGTCGCGCCGCTTGCGCTGGCGATAATCGACCACCTCGCGGGCGCGGTTTTCGCTCTCGACCACCTGCACGACGTCGCCGGGCTCCGGCACGCCCTCAAGGCCCATGACCTCGACTGGTTCGGAGGGCCCCGCCTGCTGCACCATCTGGCCGCGCTCGTTGGCGAGCGCGCGCACGCGTCCCCATTGCGCGCCGGCGACGACAATGTCGCCGCGCTTCAGCGTGCCGCGGCTGACGAGAACGGTGGCGACGGTGCCGCGGCCGCGATCGAGCTTGGCTTCGATGACAGTCGCTTCCGCAGAACGATCCGGATTGGCTTTCAGGTCCAGCAATTCTGCCTGCAGCAGGATGGTCTCGACCAGCTTGTCGAGATTGGTCTTTTGGGTCGCCGACACTTCGACGTGCAGCGTATCGCCGCCGAAATTCTCGGTGACGATCTCGTGCTGCAGCAATTCCTGCAGCACCCGTTCCGGCTTGGCGTCAGCCTTGTCGATCTTGTTCACCGCAACGATGATCGGCACGCCGGAGGCGCGGGCGTGGCTGATCGCCTCGATTGTCTGCGGCATCACCCCGTCGTCAGCCGCCACCACCAGCACCACGATGTCGGTGACCTTGGCGCCGCGGGCGCGCATGCCCGAGAATGCGGCGTG
>CAZNTI010000317.1:0-3090 GCA_964575885.1 uncultured Terricaulis sp. | reverse complement strand
CGGCATGAGCGGGAGAGCCACACATGACCCGAAACAGAAAACCCGCCGCGAGGCCAATCGCGGCGGGCTCCCGATCTGAAGCGCTTTCTTGGCAGGCGGCGCACCCCTTCTTTAAGGCGACACGACGTGGCACGCAAATCCACGCGGCGCACCTGGCGCACCTGCAACGCGCCGCACGCATCGCGCTCGCCAATGTCGCCGATCCTGAAGCACGCGCCACGCTCAGCGACATGGTGGAAGACGCCGCCCGCGTTGTCTCCCTGTGTGGGAGGGCTGCGCGATGAGCAAAACCCCATTGATGCGCCACGCGCTCGCGTTGGCGTCGGTTGGCCTGAAGCCCGTCCCGATGGACGCGCGAAGCAAACGCCCGGCCCGCAAGGGTTGGCGCGACGCCGCGTCGCTCGATCCCACCGCCATCGTCGCCGCGTTCCACGCCGCGCCCTACGCGGACGCCTTTGGCGTCGCCACTGGAGGCGGCGTGTTCGTGATCGAACTCGATTGCAACCACGCTGACGGTGCGAACGGCGTGGCGGAGTTCGCCGATCTCGTTGCGCGACTTGGCGCGGCCGAACCTTTGCCAGCTGGGCCGCGCGTCCTGACTCCAGGCGGCGGTGTGCAGCTCTACTTCGCGTCGCCGCCGGGCCGGCGCTGGCGCATTCGCACCGCGCTCGCGCTCGGAGTGGACGTTCGCTGCGAAGGCGGCGTGGCGATGGTCCCGCCATCAGCACGCGATGGCGTCGCCTATCGCTGGGCGCCCTATCCATGGGGCCAGCCGCTCCCCATGGCGCCGGCGTGGTTGCTGGACCTTGTGGCGCCAAATGAACCGCCAGCGCGTCCGCCGGCGGCGCTGAAGCCGTTCAGCGGCGAGCTGCACCCCTACGCGCGGGCGGCCATGCAGCACGAATGCGCGGCCGTGGCGGGATGCGCGAATGGCGCGCGCAACGCGACCTTGTTCAAGGCCGCAGCATCGCTTGGCGCACTGGCGGCGGGCGGCGCGTTGTCCGCGCAAGCGGTGGCGGCTGCGCTCACGGACGCCGCCAGTGCGTGCGGGCTTGTCGCCGATGATGGCAGCGCGGCGGTTGAAGCAACGATCGCCAGCGGCTTCAGGCATGGTCTGGAGTCGCCGCGCACCGTGCCGAAGGGCCGTCGATGAGCGCGCCAACTTCGCCCTTGGCGGCTGCGGTTGCTGGGTTCCCGCCGCCGGCGCCGCCGCCCACCGTGCCCGATCCGATCTGCGCGCACGCCTTCCTCGCGATGCAATTCCCGCCGCGTGATCTGCTGTTGGCGCCGTGGCTTCCTGAAAAGGGGCTGGCGATGATCGCCGCGCCGCGTGGACTGGGCAAAACCCATGTGGCGCTCAACGTGGCGTGCGCTGTGGCAAGCGGCGGGAGCTTCCTGCGCTGGCGTGCAGGCGCCGCGCGCCGCGTCCTGTACGTCGATGGCGAAATGCCGGCGGTAAGCCTGCAAGAGCGTCTGGCGCGCATCGTGACGCACCCCACGACGGACCTCGCACCGGGCGCGCTCGCCTTCCTCGCGGCCGATCAATGCGAGTTTGGCTTGCCCGATCTGTCCACCCCCGATGGCCAAGCGCTGCTGCGGCCCCGGCTCGATCCGTTCGATCTGATCGTGCTCGACAACCTATCGACCCTGTGTCGCAGCGGGCGGGAGAATGAGGCGGAGTCTTGGGGGCAGGTTCAAGCCTTCGCCCTGGAGCTTCGGCGCGCGAACAAGTCCGTTCTGTTCATCCACCACACCGGCAAGGGCGGCGCGCAACGGGGCACGTCGAAGCGCGAAGACGTGCTCGATAGCGTCCTGTTGCTGAAGCGCCCGGAGGATTATGAGGCCAGCCAAGGGGCGCGGTTCATCGTGCAATTCGACAAGGCGCGCGGCTTTACCGGAGCCGATGCGGAACCTTTCGAGGCTGCGCTTGATCCTCACACTGCCCTGTGGAGCGTGAAGGCCGTCACCGAAAGCCGCGATGCGCAAATCCGCGAGCTGAAGGAAATGGGCTTCAGCATCCGCGAAATCGAAAAGGAGCTTGGAGTCAGCAAGAGCGCGGTCGGGCGCGCGATCAAGCGCATGAACGGAGCCGCCAATGGGCAAGCCGGTTGAGACTGTCCCGCGTCCCGCCACCTTAGGCGCGGGACGCGGGACAGCTGACGACAAAGCGGGACAAGGTGCGGGACATTTAGCGGGACACCCGCGCGCACTCACGTTGAAAGAGCTTGCGGCGCAGGTACTGACGCGCGTGGCGACGCGGGACAGTGCGCGGGACGCCGACCGGGACGCGACCCAAAGCGACTGTCCCACCGTCCCCGATCTGGAGCGGGCAACGGGACACTCGCCACCGTTCGCCGCTGGCGCGCAATGGCGCGACTATTTCGAGGAGCGCGCCGCGATCCGCGAGCATGACAGCGGCATGTCCCGTGCCGATGCTGAAGCCGGCGCGCTGGCGGATTGCGTGGCGCGGTGGCGGGCGCTCAATCCCCTTCCAGCTTCAGGTGATGGCGCTTGCGTTCAATGCGGCAAGGCGCGGCCCGATACGCCTGTGCTTGCGCGCGGCGGCCATGCGTGGCTGCACCGCGAATGCTGGGCGCCGATGAATGCGGCGCGCGAAAATGAGGCGCACGAAGCGGTGCTGGCGGCTCTGAGGCAAATGACAAGGATGCGCCAGCTTCCTGCCGGTCAGCCGCGCGGACAGTAAGACAGGAATTCGCCGAAATGCGACTTTCATAACGACCATCCTACACGCTGGCGCTTATCCAAATCACCTGGCGCCAAGCGCGACATATCCAGCCCAATAATAAGGATTCGCGAATGGCGTCCGATCGCCGTTGTTTAACGCAAGTGCGCCTGCCGCTTCGACTGCGGCGTACAACTGAGCTGCCTGCGCGGCTGACATGCGCTCCTCCAGGAGCGCAAGTCGGTTCACATAGTCAACCAGCGCGGCGGCCGACGCATCGCGCAGCCACAACTGCGCGCCCCGCAATGAAGCCGAGGCTGTTCTTCCTTCGGCACGCAATTCATAGAACTTCATGGCTAACAACGCGCTTGATGCGTCAGGAACCCGCCACAGCGTCGCAACAACTG
>CAZNTI010000316.1:0-3094 GCA_964575885.1 uncultured Terricaulis sp. | reverse complement strand
GGTGACGTTCGCCGCCGGGCTCGCCGCCGACGGCATGAAGCCGTTTGCAGCGATCTATTCGACCTTCCTCCAGCGCGGCTACGATCAGGTCGTCCACGACGTCGCGATCCAGAACCTGCCGGTGCGCTTTGCGCTCGATCGCGCCGGCCTGGTCGGCGCCGACGGCAGCACCCACGCGGGATCCTTCGACGTCGGCTATCTGGCGTCGTTGCCGGGTTTCATCGTCATGGCGGCGGGCGATGGCAACGAGTTGTCGCGCATGGTGGCGACGGCGGCGCAGATCGACGATCGACCCTCGGCGTTCCGCTATCCGCGCGGGGACGCCGAAGGCGGCCTGCGCGAAGACGCCCACGCGCCGTTGGAGATCGGCAAGGGCCGGGTGCTGCGCGAAGGGACCACCGTAGCGTTGCTGAGTTTCGGCGCCCGCCTCGGCGAAGCCGGCAAGGCTGCCGACAAGCTCGCCGCAATGGGGCTTTCCACGACTTTGGCGGATGCGCGCTTCGCCAAGCCGCTCGACGAAGACCTGATCCGCCGGTTGGCGCGCGAGCACGAAGTGCTGCTCACCATCGAAGAGGGTGCGATCGGGGGCTTCGGCGCCTTCGTGCTCCACTTCATGGCCAAGGACGGGCTGCTCGACCGCGGCGTCAAAATCCGGACGCTGACGCTGCCGGATGTGTTCCAGGATCAGGACAAGCCTGAACTACAGTACGCCGAGGCCGGCCTCGACGCTGACGCGATCGCCAATGCGGCGCTGCTGGCGCTTGGGCGCGGCGTCAACGAAGCGCGTGCCTAGCGGCCGCGGCCGCGCGGCAGATCGAAGCGCGCCAGCTCGGCAAATCCTTCGCCGCTCGTCAGCGCCGCGAGTTCGCGCGCATCGAGCAAGAGCCATTCGGCCGCTTCCCCGACGCTGGCGAAGCGGCGGGCGTCGCTGGACATGGCGCGGCGAATGTCATGCTCGCCCAGCCAATGGCGCAAATGCGCCTCCGCGGCTGGACTTTCGCACACCCACGCCGAGCGGCGCATAATCACCAAGTTGAGCGGGCGGAAGAGTTCGCGGTAGCGGGCGAAGACGGTGTCGAGGTTGGTCAGATCGACGGTTTTGAAATCGGCGCCCGGGCGGATGACGCTGATGGCGTCGTAAGCCAGCATCGCCGGATGGGCGCCTTGGAAGTCTGCGAGCGCCACCATCTCCGCAAGCGTGACAGAGCCCTGATACTCGGCAAAGTTGAGTTCGAGGTCTTCATTATGACGCAGGACGAGTGTCACCGCAGGCGCGCCTCTTCGATTCGGACTGCGAGAGTGGGGCGACGGCGTTGCGGTTGCGTTAACGCTCGCGCGCGCCGTTGACTTGTGGTTGCGCTTCCGTCACAAGCGCGTTTTTTCGCGGGCGCGGCAAGCGTCCCGCAAAGCTGGGCGACGGGCGAACCGCCAGGGAAGTCGCGGCCTCATGGTGAGGCTGCCGGACCCCGTCACAATGGATGCCGGCGCATGCTGCGCCGGCGCAAAGCGTTGGGCATGACGAAGCGTATTCAAGCCAAGTACAAGTCGGACCGCCGGTTCGGGCAAAATCTCTGGGGCCGCCCCAAGTCTCCGGTCAACAAGCGCCAATACGGGCCCGGCCAGCACGGCCAGCGCCGCAAAGGCAAGACCTCCGACTTCGGCCTGCAGCTGGTCGCCAAGCAGAAGCTGCGCCTCTATTACGGCAACATCACCGAAAAGCAGTTCCGCAAGACCTACGAGGAGGCCGCGCGCCGCAAGGGCAACACCGCCGAGAACCTCATCGGTTTGCTCGAAAGTCGTCTCGATTCGGTGGTCTACCGCGCCAAGTTTGCGCCCACGGTGTTTTCGGCGCGCCAGTTCGTGAACCACGGCCACGTTAAGGTGAACGGTCGCCGCGTCACCATCCCCTCCTTCCTTGTGAAGGCCGGCGATCTGATCGAGGTCCGCGACAAGGCCCGCTCGATGGCGATCGTGCTCGAGGCGCTGCAAAGCCAGGAGCGCGACGCGCCCGACTACATCGAGGTCGATCCCAAGGCGATGGCGGCGCGCTATGCGCGCGTGCCGACGCTCGCGGATGTGCCGTACCCGGTGCAGATGGAGCCGAACCTCGTGGTCGAGTACTACGCGAGCTAGGGTTCGGGCCCAGGGGGCAACGCCCCAACCGGCGATCCCATGACCCACGGCCGATACATTCTGACGCTGCAATGCCCCGACGCGATCGGTATCGTGGCTGGGGCGGCGACGTTTCTGGCTGACCGTGGGCTGTCGATCGAAGAGAGCGCCCAATTCCACGACGCGTCGCGCGACTACTTCTACATGCGCACGGCGTTCTCCGCACCCGCAGGCGGTGTAAGCTTGGCTGAGCTGGAGGCGGGGTTTGCACCGATCGGGCGCCGCTTCGGCATGGCTTGGCGCATCTACGACCTCGAAGTACGTCCGCGCGTGGTGATCGCCGCCTCGCGCGTCGGCCACTGCCTGCACGATCTATTTCACCGCCAGGAAACCGGCTGGCTGAATGCCGAGATCGCGGCGGTGTTTTCCAACCGCCAGGATCTGGCCGATCTCTGCGCCTGGCGGAAAACGCCGTTCCATTTTACGCCCACGGCCGCGGGCGCCAAGGCGGCCGCCGAAGCGCGGCTGCTTGCGCTTGTTGCGGAAACCGGCGCCGAATTGCTGGTGCTGGCGCGCTACATGCAGGTGCTCAGCGCCGAGGCGTGCGCGGCGCTCGAGGGGCGCTGCATCAACATCCACCACTCGTTCCTGCCGAGCTTCAAGGGCGCAAGCCCCTACACCCAGGCGCACGCGCGCGGTGTCAAAATCATCGGCGCCACCGCCCACTACGTCACCCCCGATCTCGACGAGGGTCCGATCATCGAGCAGGCGGTGGCGCGGGTGGCGCACCACCACACGCCTAAGGATCTGGTGGAGATCGGACGCGACCTCGAATGCCAGGTGCTGGCGCGCGCCGTGCGCTGGCACCTGGAGCGGCGGGTGGTGACGACGGGCAACAAGACGGTGGTGTTCGCGTGAGCCATGAGCAGGCTGCGCGCTGATCTGGCGCTGGTGGCGCGCGGCTTGGCCGAGAGCCGGGCCA
>CAZNTI010000315.1:0-3105 GCA_964575885.1 uncultured Terricaulis sp. | reverse complement strand
CTGGGAGCTGCAGGCGCTGACCCGCGTGCGGGTCGTGGCCGGTGACGCCGACCTTGGCGCACGTGTGCGCGCGGCGGCGCAGGCGGCGTTGCTGCGCCCCCGCGAAGCGGCAAAGGTGATGGCCGATGTCGCCGACATGCGCGGGCGCATGGACCGCGAGCGCCGGGCCAAAGGCATTTGGGATCTGAAGCTGGCGCCGGGCGGTTTTGTCGACATCGAGTTCATCGCCCAGGCGCTGCAGCTGATCCAGGCCGCGCCCGGCGTGCTGTCGCCCAACACAGGCGCGGCGTTGGCCGCGCTTGCCGGTCATGGCGCGCTCGGCGAGGCGGCCTGCGTGCGGCTGAGCCGGACGTGGGCCAAGCTCAGCATGCTCCAGCAGCTGGTGCGGATCGCGGTGGGCGGGGAAACGCCGCCCGAGCACTGGCCCGCCTGCTTCCGCCGCCGCCTGGCCGCGTGCGCGGATGCCGACGACTTCGAAGCGCTCGAAGCTGATCTGCGGCGCGAGATGGGCGAGGTTCGGGCGCTGTTTGCGGCGCTGGTCGGCGATCCCGGCGACGGAAGCCAGAAGCTGTCGCGTTAGAGGGCTGACGTAAGGATTGGAGTCTTCTGAATGCGGATATTTGCAATGGTGGCGGCGGCGTGGCTGGCGGCGACGCCGGTCTGGGCCCAAGCGGGGAGCGTGGCGGAACGGCTGGCGGCGCTCGATCTCAATGGCGACGGCGCCATCACCCGCGGCGAGGCGCAAGCCGCCCGCGAGGCCATGTTCGAAGCTTTGGACGCCGACGGCGACGGCTATATCAGCCAAGCCGAGACCCAGGCTGCGCAGAACGGCGGCCGCGGATCGGGTCAGCTGCTCGCGCAGGCCGACGCCAATAGTGACGGCCGCATCAGCCATGCCGAAATGATGGCCCAGCCCTATCGCGCCTTTGACCGACTCGACCGCAACACTGACGGCGTGCTGAGCGCCGACGAGGTCGAACGGGTTCGCGGCCGCCTCGGAGGAGGCTAAGCAGGCAAGGCTTAGGCCCTTTAGGGCAGGAGGATCGGTTCACCATGTTCGACCCGGACGCAGAGCTCGTCCGGAGCGCGGGGGGCGGCGACGCCCGGGCCGCGGAAGCGCTCGTGCGTCGGCATTTGCCGCGCATGGTGGGGCTGGCGCGGCGCATGTTGAACGATGCCGCCGAAGCCGAGGACGTGGCCCAGGAGGTGTTTCTGCGGGTGTGGCGGGAAGCGCCGAAATGGCGTCCCGGCGCGGCCAAGTTTGAAACCTGGATGCACCGCGTGGCGCTTAACCTGTGCTACGATCGGTTGCGTCGCCGCCGCGAGATCACCGACGCCGACGCCGGGGTTAATGTCGCCGACGCCGCCCCGCTGGCCAGCGACGTCTGGCTGGCCCAGCAGCGCGCCGCCGCCGTGCACGCTGCATTGCAGCAGCTGCCGGAGCGTCAGCGCGCCGCCATCGCGCTCGTGCATTTCCAGGACTTGAGTAACATTGCGGCGGCGGAAATGCTTGAGATCAGCGTTGAAGCCTTGGAATCGCTACTGTCGCGCGGCCGGCGCGGTTTGCGCGCGGCGTTGGCGGGAGTGGCGCAGGATTTGATCGGGGACGCCGACGGCGCCCCGCACGTGTGAGAGAGACGACGATGGACCGCACCCGGTTCCAACACCTGCTCGAAGCCTACGGCGCCGATTTCAAACGTTGGCCCGCCGATGAACGCGGCTCGGCTGCGATCTTCGCTTCCCAGCACCGGGCGGAGGCGGAGGCGATGCTCGCGCACGCGCGCACGCTCGATGCCGTCCTCGACGGCGCAGCCGCCGTCGATGTGCCCGAAAGCCTCACCGCGCGGGTGTTGGCGCGCAGGCCCGCGCGCCCGGTGTTTGACCGCCGCGCGCTGATGGCGCTGGCGGCGTGCGCGGTGTTCGGCGTCGCCGCCGGCTTCGGCGGCGGCCTGATGGCGCCGGCGGCGCAGGCCGACGCCGGCTATCTGGCGGTGGCGTTCGAGCCGCCGCTCGACCTCCTGGAGGAGGAAGGATGAGCGAACGGCCGTTTCCGTGGCGCACGTTGCTGTTCATCTCGATCGCTCTGAACCTGCTGGTGATCGGGGCGGTGGCGGGCGCGCTCGGTTCCGGCGCGCGGCTTGAGCGACGGGACCCGGAGGTGATGGTGGCCGCCATCCCCGGCGTCTCCGGGTTTATCTCGGCGCTGCCGCCGGAGGCGCAGCAGCCGTTCCGCCAGGAATTGGCGCGCAGCTGGGTCGAGACCCGCGACTTGCGCCGCGCGGCGCTGCAGGCGCGCCGCGAGGCGGTCGAGACCGCCGCCATCGAGCCCTATGACGCTGCCCGCACGCGTGCGGCGTTTCAGCGGATGCGCGAATCCGAACTCGCCGTGGTGCTGGTGTTTCAGAATAATCTGCTCGACGAGTTCGGGGCGCTGAGCCCGGAACAGCGGGCGCAGGCGCTGGCGGCGTTGCGCGCGGCGGCGCCGGTGCGTTCGGGTGCGGCCATCGGCGAGAACGGGCGCCTGACGCCGCCCGCGGCCCTCAGCCCGGAGCAGCGCGAAGAGCGCCGCGAGCAATTGCGCGAACGCTTCCGCGAACGCATGCGCGAACGGCGCGAGGAGCGCCGCCAACAACCCGAGCCTTGATCACTCCGCCGCGGCGGCGGTCTCGACCTCGCGCTGTCCCCCGAAGCTGCGCGGCAGCGTCACGGTGACGATGGTGCCGCGCCCGACCTCGCTCTGGATCGCAAGCTTGCCGCCATGCATTTCGGTGAGCGACTTGGTGAGCGCGAGGCCGAGCCCCGTGCCTGAATTGTTGCGCGTAGTGAAGTCCTGCTCCACTTGCTCGAACGGCCGCGCCAGGCGCGGCAAATGCTCGGGCGGGATGCCGCAGCCGGTGTCGATGACGCGGATGGTGAGCCCGCCCGGACTGGGGCGCGCATGCACCATGATGGCGCCTTCTTCGGTGAACTTCACCGCATTCGACAGCAGGTTCAGCAGGATCTGTTTGACGGCGCGGTGGTCGGCTTCGATTTCGGGCAGGTCCTCGCCGTCGACGACGATGGAGAGCCCCTTTTCCTCGGCCTTGCGTTTGGTCAGACGCACCG
>CAZNTI010000314.1:0-3106 GCA_964575885.1 uncultured Terricaulis sp. | reverse complement strand
GCGTCGCCATTCAGGTGCTAGATCGCGGCCGTCTGCACAAAGCCTCGGTGTGCGTGGGCGTGGCTGAGCGCCTGATCGAGGAGAGCGTGGCGTACGCCGCAGAACGCAAGCAATTCGGCCAGCCCATCGCGAGCTTCCAGATGATCCAGGCGATGCTCGCCGACAGCCGCGCCGAATGTAACGCCGCGCGCGGCATGATCCTGGAGGCGGCGCGCAAGCGCGACGCTGGCGGCGACGTCACCATGGACGCCTCCTGCGCCAAGCTGTTCGCCTCGGAGATGGTGGGCCGCGTCGCTGACCGCGCGGTGCAGATTTTCGGCGGCGCAGGCTACGTCGCCGATTACGGCATCGAGCGCTTTTATCGCGACGTGCGCATCTTCCGCCTCTACGAAGGCACGTCCGAGATCCAGCGCCTGATCATCGCGCGCGAGATGATGAAGCAGGGGCGCTGAAGGCTCACGCCATCCAGATCGCCAGCGCCTCTTTGCGCGCGGCGGCTGCGGCGACGCTTTGCTGCAGCAGCGGGAAATAGTGCTCGACATCGTCGGCGATTTCGCCGCGGCTGGCGCGTACGTCGCCTTCGTCGTCGTCATCATTGGCCGCGCAATAGATTTCGAGTTCGGCCATCCGCTTCATATCGATGCGCGCCTTGAGCTTGGCGACCGACAGCGTGTCGAGATACCGCGCGAAGGCTGCGGTGGCGGCGGCGTCCACCACGCGCGCTGGCCCGTAGCCCAGGTCTTCGCCCACTTCGCGTCCGCCCGCGAGCAGGGTGTTGGCGGGCGCGGGGCCCTCCCAGGCCGAGCCCGTGAACAGATAGTGCAGCACGTGCCAGGACTTGTGCAGGTCGACCACTTCGGGCCCGGGCGCGGCGTCGTTCGCGGGCGTTTGCGTGGCGGCGAGGATGGCGCGCTGCTGGGTCATTTGTTTGCGCATCCGGCCCTTCATGAGCTGCACCATCAGCCACACGAGCGGGCCTTGACGCCAGGCGGCGCGGCCCATCAGCTTCAGCTGCTGCTCGAAGGCCTGTTCACTGGGCAGCGCGCCGGCGAGCGCGCCAACGCCGCCGAACGCGGCCATGCGTCCCAGGACATGGCCCATGATCACCTGCTGCATGCGCTCGGAGTCGCGGGCCATGCCGAGCATGTCGCGCTCGGGGCCGCTGGCGAGATACAGGCACATGCTCATCTTGGTCGCCTCCGCGCGGCCCCCGAGAGTGCGCGACAGAATTTGAGGTCCGCTTAAGCGACATGGTTTGTGCGTCGTTTGCCAATGGTGGCGGCGCGCCCGACTCAGGATAGCCCCAACCTGTGACGGCGGCGCGCAAGCTCGAGAGCGGCCCGGAACAGCGTGCGTTCCTGGGCGTCGAACGGTCATTGACCGGGCGGCGTTGGCGCGCGCGCGAGCCCGACCTCGCCGCCGTAGAGGCGCTGCGCCGGCGCTTCAGCCTGCCCGAAATCGCCGCCCGGCTGCTGGCCTCGCGCGGCGTCGCTATGGCCGAGGCCGAAGGTTTCCTGACCCCGACGCTGAAGACGCACTTTCCCGACCCGTCCAGCTTCGCCGACATGGACGAAGCCGCGCGCGTGATCGAGGACGCGATTGTGCTTGGCCGCACGTGCGCGGTGCTGGCCGATTATGACGTCGACGGCGGCTCGTCGGCGGCGCAGCTGGTGCGCTATTGCCGCGCCCGCGGGCGCCCGCTTGCGATCGACGTGCCGGATCGGATGAAGGAGGGCTACGGGCCTTCGGCGCTGGCGTTCGAGCGGCTGAAGGCCGAGGGCGTCGAGTTGGTGATCACCGTCGATTGCGGCGCCGCCGCGGAAGGCCCGCTCAATGCGGCGGCCGAGCTTGGGCTCGACGTCATCGTGCTCGACCATCATTTGATGGCGGGGCCCCCGCCCAAGGCGCGCGCAGTGGTCAATCCCAACCGCCTCGATTGCCCCTCGGGCCAAGGCGATCTCACCGCCGCCGGCGTGGTGCTGGTGGCGCTTGCCGCCATCAACCGTGAGGCGCGGCGGCGCGGATCGATCGGGTCGAACAATCTGCCCGACCTCATGCAGATGCTCGATCTCGCCGCCATCGGCACCGTCTGCGATGTGGCCCCGCTCACCGGCTTCAACCGCGCCATCGTCGCCCAGGGCTTGAAGGTGCTGAACCAGGGCAGGAACATCGGCCTTGCCGCGCTCGCCGAAAGCGCTGGCCGCAAGGGCGCCGCCAGCGTCTATGATTTCGGCTTCGTGCTGGGGCCGCGCATCAATGCCGGGGGGCGCGTCGGGGACGCCTCGCTGGCCACGCGGTTGCTCTCGACTGAGGACGTGGAGGAAGCGCGCGAGCTGGCCGCCACGCTGGAGGCGCTCAACCAGGAGCGGCGCGCCCGCGAGGCCGAGATGCTGGCCGACGCCGAGACTGCCGCAATCGCGGAAGCCGAGCGGCGCGCGGTGGTGGTGGTGGGATCGCATCGTTGGCACCCGGGCGTGATCGGCATCGCCGCGGGGCGCTTGAAGGACCGGCTCATGAAGCCGACCATCGTGCTGGGCGGGGTCAGCGAACACGAGCCGGCGAAGGGTTCGGGGCGTTCGCTGCCGGGCGTCAACCTGGGCGCGGCGGTGGCGGCCGCGAAGACGCAGGGGCTGCTCATCAATGGCGGCGGCCATGCGGCGGCGGCCGGGCTTACGGTCGAATGGGACAGGGTCGAGGCGCTGAAGGATTTCCTGTCTGAGCGTCTCGCGGACGAGCTTGCCGCGGCAGAAGGCCAGGCGCGCGCGCTGCACATCGACGCCAGCGCCGGCGTCGGCGCGCTCGATCTGGCGCTGCTCGAAGCGATCGACCGCATCGGGCCTTACGGCCAAGGCCATCCCGAGCCGGTGTTCGCGCTGAGCGACGTGCGCATCGCCTTTGCCAAGCTGGTGAAGGACGAGCATGTGCGTTTCACGTTGGAGGACGCGCGCGGCGCGCGCATCGGCGGCATCGCTTTCCGGGCCATGAAGAGCGCGCTCGGCGAAACGCTGTTGAAGCGCGAGGGCGCGTTCCATGCCGCGGTGCGGGTGAAGCGCAACGAATGGAACGGGACCGTGCGGGTCGAGGTCGAGATCGTCGATCTCGCGCC
>CAZNTI010000313.1:0-3111 GCA_964575885.1 uncultured Terricaulis sp. | reverse complement strand
GCTCACGCTCTCGATCACGTCGGGATAGAGCGTGCCCTGAGCGAGAAACTGCGCGCCGCCAATCGATTTAGCCTTCTCCTCGAACACGTCGATGAAGAGTTTGCCGATGGTTTTGCGTTTGATCTCTGGATCGGACACGCCCTCCAGCGCACCGAGAAAGCGTTCGCTTTCGTCGGCGTGAATGAGGGGAATGTTGTAGTGATCGCGGAAGAGCGTCACCACCTCTTGAGCTTCGCTGACGCCATCGATGTTTTGGCGCATCAGGCCGTGATCGACGAACACGCAGGTCAGCCGATCGCCGATGGCTTCGTGGATGAGCACCGCAGCGACGCTGGAATCGACGCCCCCGGACAGACCGCAAATCACCGCCCCGTCGCCGACCTGGGCGCGGATGCGGGCGATGGCCTCGTCCTTGAAAGCGGCCATCGTCCAGTCGCCGCGCATGCCGGCGATGCGATGCGTAAAGTTGCGCAGCAGCCTGGCGCCGTCGGGCGTATGTACAACTTCGGGGTGGAACATGGTGGTGTAGAAGCCGCGCGCCTCATTGACGGCGATGGCGAAGGGCGCGTTCTCGCTCGTGGCCACGACCTCGAAGCCCTCGGGCAACTTGGTGACGCGGTCGCCATGGCTCATCCATACCGGGTATCTGCCGCCCACCTCCCAGACGCCTTCGTAGAGCGGCGAGGCTTTCTTGATCTCAACGTCGGCGCGCCCGAACTCGGCGGCGTGGCCGCCTTCGACCGCCCCGCCCAATTGCACGGCAAGCGTCTGTTGGCCGTAGCAGATCGCCAGGATCGGCACGCCCAGAGCGAACACCGCCGTTGGCGCGCGCGGGCTTTGGCCCTCGACGACGCTGGCCGGCCCACCGGAAAAGATCACCGCTCTCGGCGCAAAGCGCTCAAGGAACGCCGCGTCGATCCGGTTGTAGGGATGGATTTCACAATAGACGCCCTGCTCGCGCACGCGCCGGGCAATCAGCTGGGTGACCTGGCTGCCGAAATCGATGATGAGCAGGCGTTCGTGAGGGGCGTCGGATGCGGCGGCGGGCTGGTCCATGGCCTGAAATGGAGTGCGTCGGCGGGGGCGTCAATCGCCCCGGACTGGGCTTGATCCGGGGCCGATGCTTCCCACGTATATGCGAACGATTCGCAACCCCAAACGAAAACGCTCATGCGCCTCGCCCTCAAGACCGCCTCCTATTCGCTTATGCACTTCGTCGTCGCGATTGCAGTGACCTTCGCGGTCACCGGCGACTGGCGCGCGGCGCTGGCGGTGGGGCTGATCGAGCCGGCGGTGCAGACGGTGGCCTTCCTGCTGCACGACCGCGCCTGGGCCTGGGCCGACCGCAAGCGCGACGCTGCGGCGCCCCCCGCGCGCGTCTCGTTCTGGAAGGCGATCGCCCACGCCCATCCCTGACCACGGCGCTCCCGAGCGCCAGCGCGCGTGCGGCGGCGGCGCCGCCGCGCCTGCGGATCACCGCCCCGACGGCAGATCCTTGAACGCCACGCCCTTGTCGGCGCGGGCGTCCTGCGGTTCGGCGATGCTGAAGCGCGAGGGCGTGAAGGCGAGGGTGTTGGGTTAGTTACTGTGGCGCCTGAAAGTTCAATTGAATCCGTTGGTTCGCGCCGACCGCGCTAGTTCCATCGCTCAAGGTGGCGCGTGCTCGATAGGAAGTTGAGGCCAATAGTGCAGCGCGTCCAAAGCCCATAGCTCCCGGCGTTTCACTCGCAATTACGCAAGATAGCGATAAATCGTGCTGCACGCGGCACTCGAGCTGCACGCGCCCGCCAACTCCGCGGCGCAGCGCGCTTTGCGGATAGAGCTCGGTGATCTGGCGCGGCGTCGGGCGCTGCGTAAACACGACCGTACCTGGCGCCGCGGGGCGTGACTCTGCGACCGGCTCGGGGTTGGCCGGCGCGCCAGAACCGGTGGACGAGGAGGCGGAGCCCGGCGTAAGCGAGATCGCGCCTCGGTTGCTCGCGTTCGTCGGCGGCGAGGCTGCGCGGCTCGATCGGTCATTGGTGTTGGGCGCGCCTGCTGAGGCCCCGGTCGCGCGCTCGGGAGTGCGAGGCGCGGGCCTGACTTGTGGCGCCGGCTCCGTTGTCGCTGGGGGCGCAGCTTCATTGGCGACCACAACTTCCGCCGGAATGGCATCACGATCTCCCAGCCCGCCAAAAGACGACCAAGCCAGCGCGACAATCACGAGCAGAATTCCAACGAGCCCGACGAGCGCGAAGCGACGAATTGCCCGCGTTTGCCCTGGGCGCTCTTGTACCCTTTGCAGCTCATGTTGAGATTGCTGCGCGCGCGCCTCGGGTTCCCGCGCCCGCCGTTCGGCCTCTTCCCGCACATGGCGCTCACGCCCCTCGCGCTCCAGTCGCGCTCGCTCGGATTCCTCCGCGTCGCGGTCGGAAAGCAATCCCTCTACGACCGCGAACAGCGGGCTCTGCGCATGCGCCGTCAGCCAGGCGCGCAGATCGCCAGTCGGGGTCGCCGCATAGAGAGCGCCGAAGCTTTCAATGTCAGGCCGGGCGCACAGCCGCCCAATCCGGCGCAGCATGCTTTTCCAACCCGCGTGCGTATTCGAAGGCGCAGCCAGCCACGCCCGCAAATCCTCGGCCTGAAGGGAGTTGAAGGGCGTTGGCGGATAAAACCCGTCGGGACCCGCAACATAACACGCAGCAAGCGTCCCACGCTCGAACCCAATCAATGCTTCTGATTTGACCCAGCGCGAGTCGCGCGCGGATGGTGACCAGCAGACGACAATGACCTTAGCGGCGTGCGCTACGCGATCGATCTCGTCCGAGAAGGCTTCGCCCGCATTGAGGCTGGAGTCGAACCACACATCGAGGCCAAGCCGGCGCAGTTCTTGGGCGAGACGCTCGACCGCTGACCGCTCCTCGCGCTTGTAGGAGATGAATACGTCCGCCATCGCCACCCCGCGAAGCGCTTCACTAGCGTGAGGCGAGCGCGCTGTCAGCACAATATGGACCGCCAACGCCCTCGCCGGCCGGCGCTGACCTTTGCAGGTTGGAGCGCGCGCCTCCGGCGCGCATGCGGGGCGGAGCCCCGCGCTCCAACCTCCATCGCGGGGGATATTTTTACCGCCCC
>CAZNTI010000312.1:0-3140 GCA_964575885.1 uncultured Terricaulis sp. | reverse complement strand
GGCGCCTCCAGCCCGCTCCTGGCCGGCTGATATCACAATGTCGGTCGCGGGCGGCGTCGAACTCGCACAGCACGCCGATAAGCCGCTCCACCGCCTGATGCGACAGGCGGTAGCATATGGTTTGCGCATCCCTGCGGGTGGCGACGATACCGTCGGCGCGCAGCTTGGCGAGGTGCTGTGAAAGCCGACTGGCTGAGATCGAGATACCGGCCAGGCTCGGTAACCGACACTCCCCACCGCGGTCCCCTATGATGCCTTCAAAGCCCCGCTGAGGCGGGCGGCGCGCGCTCGCGACCGCCGCACCTGAGGCGTTTGCAAGCGCCTCGACACCCCCCATCTCTGTTGTTACTCAGGCGCCCTGACAGGGCGTCATTTATGGATTCGAGGCATGGGCAAGGGTCTGCAACCGCGTAACATCACCGCCAGGGAATTGCGCTCCAAATATCTGGAGTTCTTCCGGGCCCGGGACCACGCTGTGATCCCAAGCGCGTCCCTCATCCCGGATCGCGACGGATCAGTGCTGTTCACCACCGCCGGCATGCATCCGCTGGTGCCGTTCCTGATGGGGCGCGCGCATGTGGCTGGCAACCGGCTCACCAATTGCCAGAAATGCGTGCGCACCAACGACATCGAAGAAGTGGGCGATCTGACCCACCTCACGTTTTTCGAGATGCTCGGCAACTGGTCTCTCGGCGATTATTACAAGCAGGATTCCATCACCTGGAGTTACGAATTCCTGACCGGGGCCGAACATCTGGCGATCCCGCCGGACCTTATTTGGGTCACCGTGTTCGAAGGCGACGAGAATGCGCCCCGCGACGATGAGGCCGCAGCGGTATGGCGCAGCCTCGGCTTTCCCGATGAGCGCATCATCTATCTGGGCGCGGAGCACAATTGGTGGGCGGCGGGCCCGGAGGGCCCATGCGGGCCCGACACCGAGATCTTCATCGACCGCACCGGCGAGCCCTGTGCGCATGGCCCCGAGAAGTGCCTGCCGAGCGTATGCGATTGCGGGCGGTTCTTCGAAGTCTGGAACAACGTGTTCATGTCGTACGAGCGGCGCGGCGCCGAGGTGTTCGACCTGCCGCGCAAGAACGTCGACACCGGCATGGGGCTGGAGCGCACGCTTGCCGTGCTCAACGGCGTGGAGAGCGTCTACGATACGAGCGCCTTCCGCCCGATCATAGACCGCATCATCGCGCTCTCGGGCAAGAGCGAAGCCGACATCCGCAGCTTCCCGCAGCAACTCAAGGCGCTGCGGGTGATGGCCGACCATGTCCGCACCTCGACTTTCATCATTGGCGACGAACTCGGCGTGAAGCCGTCCAACCAGGGGCAAGGCTATGTGCTGCGCCGGCTGATCCGCCGGGCGGTGCGCTTCTGCGACGTGCTGGGCGTATCGGCGGACGATTGGGTCAAACTGTCGGACATCGTGATCGAAGAGTACGGCGATCAGTATCCCGAACTGAAAGCCAATCGCGACGTCATCGTCGGCGAACTCGGCAGGGAAAAAGACCGCTTTGCCGCGACCTTGGCCAAGGGCACCAAGCTCCTGGCCAAGGAGATCGAGCGTCTGCAGGAGGCTGGCGAGAAGGTGGTCGAAGGCGAGGTCGCGTTTCGCCTTTACGATACCTACGGCTTCCCGGTTGAGTTCACCGACGAGATCGCCCGCGAAAACGGCATGAAGGTCGACATGGACCGCTTCCACGCGCGCTTCGCGGAACACCAGGAGGCGTCGAAGTCTGAAGCCGCCAAGAGCGGGCTGGCAGACGACAGCGAAGAGAGCGTGCGCTATCACACCGCCACCCACTTGCTGCACGCGGCGCTGCGGCAGGTGCTGGGTGACACAGTCCACCAGCGCGGCTCCAACATCAACCGCGAGCGCATGCGCTTCGACTTCAACCTCGATCGCGCGATGACGCCCGATGAGGTAAAGCGTGTGCAGCAGATCGTGCAGAGCTGGATCGACGCCAACTATCCGGTGGAGCGCAGCGTGATGTCGCTGGCCGAAGCGCGCGACGCCGGCGCCATCGGCCTCTTCGACGACCGCTACGGCGACACGGTTTCGGTATATCGGGTCGGCGACGTCTCGCTGGAGTTTTGCGGCGGGCCGCACGTCGAGCGCACGTCGGAGATCGGCAAATTCGAGATCAAGAAAGAGCAGAGCTCCTCGGCCGGCGTGCGTCGCATCCGGGCCCAGATCAGCTGAACCAAACCGGGACCGCGCCTCAGCCCCGCGCCTTCATTTCGGCCATCACACGCTGGGCGTAGGCGCGGCTGACCGGCACCTCGTCGCCCCCGTCGAGGACCGCGAGCAAGCGCCCATTGACGTCACGCTTGACCGCCTTCAGGCGCGTCCAGTTGACGAACGCCGAGCGATGCACGCGCAGCATGATGTTGGGATCGAGCTTTTCCTCCAGATTGGACATGGTTTCGCGGTGGAGTAGCGTGCGGCCGTCCCAGTAGAGGCGCACATAATCGCGCTCGGCTTCGATGCGTTCGATCTCGGCCACCGGCACGCGCAGGAAGCGGCCGCGGTCACGGATCCAGAACTCGCGGTCGTAGGCGGGGCCGTCACGGTCGTCGGCTTCCCGCTTCAGGGCATCCAGAACCGAGGCGAGTTCAGCGGCGCGGCGGCCTGCGTCCTTGGCCGCGCGGCGTTCGCGCGCGCGTTCGATGGCCATCGCCAGGCGCTCGAACTCGACCGGTTTCATCAAATAATCGACCGCCGAGGTCTCGAACGCCTTCAACGCATAGGACTCGAACGCCGACACGAAAATCACCACCGGGTCGCCGGCGTCGCCGATGGCATGGGCCACCTCGAAACCGTCAGCCAGCGGCATCTTCACATCAAGCAGGACGACGTCGGGGCGCAGTTCGCGCAGCGCGCGGATGGCTTGCGCGCCATCGCTGGCCGAGCCCACCACCTCAACGCCCGGCACGTCCTGCAGCGCGAGTTTCAGCCGCCGCAGCGCCAGAGGCTCATCATCGGCTAAGAGCAGGCGCAGCTTGTCGGCTGACACGGTCTTCCTCCAAAGGCATCCATATTTCCACGCGGCAGCCCTGCGGCGCCCGGTTGTCGGCGCTCAAGCCGGCCCGTGCGCCGTAGATCACTTCCAGCCGCTCGCGCGCGTTGGCGA
>CAZNTI010000311.1:0-3143 GCA_964575885.1 uncultured Terricaulis sp. | reverse complement strand
TGATCTTGTGCGCGCCGGTGTGATTGAGCTCGTCGCGCTTGAAGTAGATCTTCGCGCTGGCGAAATGCGCGGTGAGGCGCTCGGCGAAATAGAGCGGCGAGGGGCGCCCCACATAATGGGTCCAGAAATCGGCCATGGTGGCTGCAAACGCCGGATCGGCTTGCGCTTCCCGATAGGCCCGCTCCAAATCGAGCACGAGCGGCATCAGCGTCTCGGCGACGTAGCGCCCGCCATAGGCGCCGAAGCGGCCTTGGGCGTCGGGCAGGTCTTGCCAGTTTCGGCGGGCGTCCATGGGAGCTCTACGCTCGGCTTGCGGCCAGGAATTGGGCGATGAGAGAGGGGTCCTTTAGGCCCCGGGCGCTTTCCACGCCAGAGGACACGTCCACGAGGCTGGCGCCGGAAGCGGCGATCGCTTCCGCGACGTTGCCCGGCGTCAGCCCGCCGGACAATAGCCAGGGCCGACCGAACCGGCGTCCTGCCAGCAGGCGCCAATCGAAGGCGAGCGCGTTACCGCCGGGCAGCCCCCCGGGCGGGGGCTTGGCGTCGAACAGCAGCATGTCGGCCGCCGCCTCGTATGCCCCTGCCTGGGAGAGGTCTTCGCTGCGGGCGAGGCCCAGCGCCTTGATCACCCCGCGTGCGGCGTAGCGGGCCGCGCTGGCGACGCGGGCGGGCGGTTCGGCCCCGTGCAGCTGGATCCAATCCGGTTTCGCGCAGGCGGCGAGCCCCGCCAGTTCGTCGTCGGTGGCTTCGACGGTGACGGCCACGGTTTCCACCCGCCCGCGCGCGCGCTCGGCCAAAGCCGCGAGCTGCTCCGGCGCCAGGTGACGCGGGCTCCTGGGATGGACCACGAAGCCCACGAAGCGCGCGCCGCCGGCGATCGCCGCGTCGAGCGCTTCCGGCGTGGTGATCCCGCAAATCTTGGCTTGGGCCATATGCGTTTTTCTACGGCTGTCGCGCCTTCAGCAGATCGCGGATTTCACCGAGCAGCTGCACATCCTCCGGCTTTTCCGGCGCCGTGGCCGGCTTGGCCTCTTCCTTGCGCTTCATGGTGTTCATCGCCTTGATCACTAGGAACAGCACCCAGGCGACGATCGTGAACTTGAGCGCGGCGTTAATAAACTTGCCGTAGTTGACCGCCACTTCGGTGGTGGCGGCGGCGTAGCCGGGCGCGCCTTCGACGCCCACCGCAGGCGTCGCCTCGCGCAACACCAGCTTAAGCGCGGCGAAGTCGATGCCCGCCAGCAGCAGTCCGATCGGCGGCATGACAATGTCGTCAACCAGCGAAGACACGATGGTGCCGAAGGCCGCGCCGATGATCACGCCGACGGCCAGATCGACCACGTTGCCTTTCAGCGCGAACTCGCGGAATTCGCTGATAATCGACATTTGCATTCCCTCGCAAAAGCTGCAGGCGCGTCGGTACGCGAGCGCGGACGCTGGATCAAGCGCGTCCTATTTCAGCAGTTTGAGCCATACCAGCATGGCGTAGGCGATCGCTACCGTGCCGAGGCAAAGACCAAGCGCCAGCAGAAATCCATCGCCGGCGTCGGCGAACAGGATGCCATGCAGGTTCATGCCGAAGGCGCCCACCACCAATGTCGGGGGCATCAGCAGCGCCGACATCAGCGTGAGCGCTCGCAGCGTCCGGTTGGTCTGGCCGGTGATGCGCGTGTCGATCTCCTCGTGGATGAGGCGCGCGCGATCCTGCTGAGCGATGATGTCGCGGTCGACATCTTCAGTCAGCTGGATAAGCGCCGGCAGGTGCTGGGTCAGCGGCTGGCCGTGCAGATGGGGATGGCGCGAGCCGGCGCGATGATAGGCGGTGCGCAAGGCGGCGATCTCGCGGTGCCGGCGCGAGAGATCGCGGCGCAGCGGGCCGAGTTCCAAGCTCTGGATATCCCAGCCGCCAAGTACGCGATCCTCGATCGAGTCCAGGCGCTCGGCGATCTCATCAATCTGGTCCTCGGCGACCTCGCAATAGTGGCGGTTCAGCGCCACGAAGGCTTCCAGCGGGCTCGCCGCCGTCAGGCGCCCATCGACGAGGCGGCGATGCATATCGTCGACGACGCGCAGCGCTTGCCGGCGCACGGTGATCAGGCGTCGGTCGTCGAATGCAAAGCGCAGCCGCGCCACCTCGGAGGCGTGGCCCTCGAGGTCGCGTTGGAAATCAGGCAACACGCCGTAAATCCAGCCATTGCCGAACAGAATGCGGGGGCTGCACTCGCTGCCCACCAGCAACTCGCGGACATCCTCAGGGGCGCTGCACCGCTGCAGGTGCAGCCGGGCGCGCTGATCGATCAGCGGGAAGTGCGCCCACACCCAGCCCTCGGCCGCGAGCGTATCGATTGGGGCCGACGATTCAAACAGCGTCTCGGCGTTGTCTTGGTGAAAGCGATAGGCCCAAAGCAGTCCAAGCGGATGGTCTTCAGACAGCATCGCGCGCGCCTCCCACCCGATGATCGAGCGGTCTTAGCGCTTACGGCTCTTCGCCGCCATTCACCTTAAGCCGAAGTTCCTTGCCGGGTTTGAAGAACGGCACCTTTTTGGCTGACACCTTCACTGCAGCGCCGGTGCGCGGGTTGCGCCCGGTGCGCTCTTCACGTTTGCGCACGGAAAAGGCGCCGAAGCCGCGCAGCTCCACGCGCCCGCCCTGGGCTAGCGCCACAGAGATCTCTTCCAAGATCACGTCCACTGCTTGCTCGATGTCGACCGCCTTCATCGGCGCCAATTCTTCCTGCAGCTTGGCGACCAATTCCGATCGCAGCATGGCGCGGGCCCCCTGTCTGATGTCTCAGCCTACCGCGATAGAGAACCCGCTCGCGCTTGCCGTCAACTAGCCATGCGGTTGAAAATTCAGAAAGAAAAGGCCCGGCGGGAGCGCCGCCGGGCCTGGAGCGCACAGAAACGCTTGCTAAGGCTTAGGGCTTGTTGCGGTCCTTCAGGGCCGCCCCCAGGATGTCGCCCAGCGAGGCGCCGGAGTCGGAAGAGCCGAACTGCGCGATCGCTTCCTTCTCGTCAGCCAGTTCCATCGCCTTGATCGAGAGCGAGACTCGCCGGCTCTGCTTGTCGAAACCGGTGACCATCGCGTCGATGCGATCGCCAACCGCGAAGCGATCCGGGCGTTGCTCCGAACGATCGCGCGA
>CAZNTI010000310.1:0-3154 GCA_964575885.1 uncultured Terricaulis sp. | reverse complement strand
GAAGAGGGCGGCGACACCGCCCATGCCGCGATCGTCGCGCGCGCGCTCGGGGTGCCGATGGTGGGGCGGTTGCCGGGTCTGCTGTCACGGGTCGAGGACGGCGATGCGATCATCCTCGACGGCGAGAAAGGCCAGGTGCAGCTGCGCGCCGACGGCGAGGTAGTCGCCGCCTACATGCAGCGGCTCAATCTGCGCTCCGCGCGCGCCGCGGAGTTCGCGCGCTTACGCGACCAGCCGGCGGTGACGCTGGACGGCGAGCGCGTCACGCTGCTTCTGAACGCCGGCCTGGCGTTGGATGTGCACCATCTCGACGAGGCCGGTGCGGAAGGAATCGGACTGTTCCGAACCGAGTTCCAATTCATGGTGTCGGAGACGCTGCCGCGGCTGGAGAGCCAGACGCTGCTTTACCGCGACGTCCTGGAGGCCGCCGGCGACCGCCCCGTCACCTTTCGCACGCTCGACCTCGGCGGCGACAAGGTGCTCCCGTATGTGGTCGCCGAGCGGGAGGAAAACCCCGCGCTGGGCTGGCGGGCGGTGCGAATCGGGCTCGATCGCCCGGCGTTGCTGCGTTACCAGCTGCGCGCCCTGATCGCGGCGGCCGAAGGTCGGCGGTTGCGGGTGATGTTTCCCCTGGTCACGACGATCTCGGAATTCATGGCCGCGCGCGCGCTGGTCGATCGGGAGCTCGAATGGGCCAAAAGCCGCGGCCGTCCCGCCCCCGAAAGGATCGAGGTCGGGATCATGGTGGAAGCGCCGGCCCTGGCTTGGTGCATTCCCGACCTGGCCGGCAAGGCGGATTTTCTCTCCATCGGCAGCAACGACCTGATGCAGTACTTCTTCGCCGCCGACCGCGGCAACGCACGCGTCGCCGATCGCTACGACATTCTAAGCCCGCCGGCGCTGCGTTTTCTCAAGCGTATCCGCGACGACGCCGCCGAGGCCAATTTGCCGCTCTCGATTTGCGGCGAAGCGGCCGGGCGTCCTCTGGAGGCCATCGCCTTTACCGCGCTGGGCTTCCGGCGCCTCTCGATGCCGGCATCGGGGGTTGGCCCCATCAAGCGCATGCTGCTCTCGCTCGACGCCGGCGCCGCAGCCGCTGCGCTCGCGCCGATGTTGCGCAGCGATGCGCACTCGATCCGCGGCAAGCTCGCGGAGTTCGCGAGTTCGCATGGGTGCGCGCTGTAAACTTTCGCCATGCTCCGTTGAGCTGTGTTTGATTCGGCGTTAAGCTAATTTCGTGGCTCAAATTTTGCCTTTTCGGCGTATGGTCTCTGAGGAGGGGGCCGACGCGCTCATGCTGCACCAAGCTGCACTCGACACGCCCATTGAAGTGGACGCGAACGCTCCGCCTGCGCCCGACGGGCCCGAGGCGGCCGCGCCGCTGCTCGATCCAGCATGGCGCGCCGGGCGCAAGCTGACCGAGGCGCGCCGCCAGCGCGGCCTGAGCCTTGAGCAGGTCGCCGAGCGGATTCGCGTCCGCAAGGAATTCCTGGAAGCCCTCGAGCAGATGAACGTGAAGCTGCTGCCGGGCAAAGCCTATGCTCTGGCCTTCCTGCGCTCATATGCGCGCGAACTGGGCGTCGATGAGGACGCCATCGTCGATCAATTCCAAGACGAGTGCGCGCTCACCCGCGAGACCGTTCAGCAAATCCGCCCGCCGAGTTCGCGTCCGCATCCGGAGCGGCCATGGCTCGCGGCGGCGGCCCTGGTGGTGCTTGCCGGCGGCTTTGTCGGCTGGCGCGCGCTGGCGCAGGGCGAGAACGCGGTCGTCGCCGAAACCGCGACAGCCGCCCCCGACCGCGCCGCGCCCAGCGGGCCGGCCGCACCCACGACCCAGCGTGTGGTCGAGGTGCGCGCGGTTACGCAGGCCTGGTTGGAGGCGCGCGGACCCGACGGCACCGTGTTCCTGTCGCAAACCCTGCAGCCGGGCGATGTTTACCGGCCCGATCCGAGCCCCGGCTGGACCTTGCACGCGCGCGACGGCGGCGCCTTCGAACTCTTCGTCAACGGCCGGCCGGCCGGCTTACTCGGCACGGCGGGCATGCCCGTGCTGGGACGCTCCATCGACGAGATAGCCCCCGACCCCGAAACCGCCCCACCCCGGTCCGGCGCATAAGTCCCGCCCCCAGCGTCCGCGCGAGGGGCTGTCGCTGCGCCGGCCGCCGGCCTATGTGAGTCCGTGAGAGGTAGGTCATGGACGGCGCGCCCGGCGATCTTCACCACATCCGCCCCTGGCGGCGGATCGAGCGGCGGCGCTCGCGCCAGATCATGGTCGGGCCGGTGGCGGTGGGCGGCGACGCACCGATCACCGTCCAATCCATGACCAACACGCTGACCGCCGACGCCGACGCCACCATCGCGCAGGTGCGCGCCCTCGAAGAGGCGGGCGCCGACATCGTGCGGGTGTCGTGCCCGGATGAGGACTCAACCGCCGCCTTCGCCAAGATTGCGCGGGCCGCCAAGGTTCCGCTGGTGGCCGATATTCACTTCCACTATCGCCGCGCCATCGAGGCGGCGGTCGCAGGTGCTGCGTGCCTGCGCATTAATCCTGGCAATATCGGCAATGCGCAGCGTGTGAAGGATGTCGTGCAGGCGGCCAAGGACCATGGCTGCGCGATCCGCATCGGCGTCAACGCCGGCTCGCTCGAAACCCACCTGCTGGAGAAATACGGCGAGCCGTGTCCCGAGGCGATGGTGGAGAGCGCGCTGTTCCATGCCGCCTTGCTCGAAGAAAACGACTTTCGCGAGTACAAGATTTCGGTGAAGGCGTCGGACGTGTTCTTGACCGTCGCCGCTTACCAATCGCTTGCGGAAGCGACCGACGCGCCCTTGCATCTGGGCGTAACCGAAGCGGGGGCGCTGCGCGCCGGCACGATCAAATCGTCGATCGCCATGGGCTCGCTGCTTTGGGCCGGCATCGGCGACACCATCCGCGTGTCGCTTGCCGCCGATCCGGTCGAGGAGATCAAGGTCGGCAACGATCTGTTGAAATCGCTGGGCCTGCGCCATCGCGGCGTCACCATCATTGCGTGCCCATCGTGCGCGCGGCAGGGCTTCAACGTGATCGAGACCGTGGAGACGTTGGAAAAGCGCCTCGCCCACATCGCCGAACCGATCACGCTCTCGATCATCGGCTGCGTCGTGAACGGCCCGG
>CAZNTI010000309.1:0-3182 GCA_964575885.1 uncultured Terricaulis sp. | reverse complement strand
GCCACGTAGAGCGACACGCCGCGGCGCTCGGCCGAGTAGGCGGCCGCCGCGCGGATGGCGTGCGACTGGGCGAACGCGGGCGCGGCCGCGCAGGCGGCGACGGCGGATAGCAAAAAGCTGCGGCGGTGCATCATGGCGCTTCAACGCGTCGGAGCGCCCGCTTCCGTCGCGCACTCAATCCGCGCGCCGGGGTTTGACCGCGCCGGCCGCCTGCTTGGCGCGGGCGCGCGCTGCGCTGGTGTCGGCCCCGCGCGCGAGCGCCACGCCCATGCGGCGCTTCTTGTAGCTCTCCGGCTTGCCGAACAGGCGCAGTTCGGTGTCGGGGACCGCGAGCGCTTCGGCGACGCCGTCGAAGGCGATGCCGTGCGCTTCCACGCCGCCATAAATCACCGCGCTCGCGCCCGGCGCGCGCAGCGTGGTGTCGACCGGCAGCCCCAGGATGGCGCGCGCGTGCAGCGCGAACTCGCTTTGGACTTGGGAGACCAGCGTAACGAGGCCGGTGTCGTGCGGGCGGGGCGAAACTTCCGAGAACCAGACCTCATCGCCCTTGACGAAAAGCTCGACGCCGAAAATGCCGTAGCCGCCCAGCGCCGCGGTGACCTTGCCGGCGATGTCGCGCGCCGTTGCGAGCGCTTTCGCGCTCATCGCCTGCGGCTGCCAGCTTTCGACGTAATCGCCGTCGACCTGAACGTGCCCGATCGGTTCGCAGAAATGCGTCGCCGTGCTTTGGCCGGACGCGGCGCGCACGGTGAGCAGCGTGATCTCGAAGTCGAAATCGATCTGCCCCTCGACGATCACACGCGGCTGCTTCACGCGCCCGGCGGCCAAGGCATAGTTCCAGGCGGGGGCGACGTCGGCTTCGCCCTTGAGGCGGCTCTGGCCTTTGCCCGACGACGACATCACCGGCTTGACGAAACAGGGGAACCCGATGCGGTTCACCGCCGCCTGCAGCTCTTCGAGCGACGAAGCGAACGCGTAAGGCGAAGTCGGCAGCTTCAGCGTTTCAGCCGCGAGCACGCGGATGCGCTCGCGGTTCATGGTGATGTGCGCGGCGTTGGCGGTGGGGATCACGGTCGTGAGCTTATCTGCTTCGATGCGGACAAGCTCGTCGGTGGCGATGGCTTCGATCTCGGGCACGATCAGGTGCGGCCGCTCGCGCTCCACCAGCGCGCGCAGCGCTTGGCCGTCGGTCATGTCGATCACGTGCGCGCGGTGCGCGACCTGGTGCGCCGGCGCGTTGGCGTAGCGATCAACCACGATAGTCTCCACGCCGAGGCGCTGGAGTTCGATAACGACTTCCTTGCCCAGTTCGCCGCCACCGAGAAACATGACGCGGAGTGCAGAGGGATAAAGCGGCGTGCCGATGCGGCGATGGGGCGAGCGAGACATGGCCGCGTTCTACTCTCCCCCACCCCGTCGAGCCATGCTATATTCAGACCGTGAACGCGCCGATCCTCGCTTCCTCCTGGCCGAAGGCCCGGTACACGGTCGCCCAGATTTGGGGCTTGATCGAGCGCGGCGTAATTAGGCCGGACGCCAAATTCGAATTGCTGGATGGTGAGGTTAGACCGGTGTCGCCCAAGGGGCCTCTGCACGAAGGCGTTCGCATTTTGATCAATCGCTGGCTGGCCCATTGGCCAAAGGCGTTCGACGTCCTTGCCGAGACGACGCTTTACATGGACGAGACGTCGTTCCTTGAGCCAGACTACGTTTTCTTTGATTCCGACACGCCCATCGCCGAACTCACGCCGGAGAAGGTGCGGCTGGCAATCGAAGTGGGGCATTCGTCCTGGGACTACGACACTGGCGAAAAAGCGCAGCTTTACGCCGCGCATGGCGTGCAAGAATATTGGGCGATCCAAGCGGAAACCAATGTCATCCGCGTGCATCGGAGGCCGAGTGCTCACGGTTGGGCTGACGTCAGGGATGCAACAGCTGGCGAGGCCGTCTCGCCGCTCTGCGCGCCCCAGTTAACGTTCTCACTGAGTTAACAGCTCAATCCGCCTTCGCGAAATGCGCCATCTGGTCAGCGTGGGCTTTCTTGAACGCCGGCCGCGACATCGCGCGCTCAACGTAGGCCTTGCACACCGGGGCTTCGTCGAGCCCTCCAAAGCGATCGACCAAGCGCAGCACGTCGGCCATCGCGATATCGGCGACGGAGAATGAGCCCGCGAGCCATTCGCGCTTCGCGAGCACCGTCTCAAGCCGCGCGACGCGCAGATTCTTCACCCAATTGTCGAAAAAGGCGAACATCTGCGCATCGGTCTGGCCCATGAAATGGAACAGCGACCATGGCACGCTCGCCATCTCCATGGAATTGAGCGCGGCGATGAGCCATGCCTTCGCCTCGCTGCGCGCGCGGCGCTCGCTGGGCATTAGCTTGTCGCTCATCTCGCCGAGATGCAGCAGGATGGCGCCAGTCTCAAAGATGCTGAGGTCGCCGTCGGTGAGCCACGGCACCTGCGCGAAAGGCTGGTGCGCGAAGTGCTCCGGCCGGCGATCCTTGAACGGCGTGGACTCGACGCGGTACGCCAGACCCGCCTCTTCCAACGCCCAACGGATGCGCAGGTCGCGCACATAGCCGCGCGGCGCTTCCGGCGTCCAATCGTATGTGGTGAGGACGAGTTCGCTCATTTCGGATCTCCCAGGAGCGCGCGCACCTTACGTCCCGCTTCTTCGATCGGATGCGCCGCCGCCGCTTCGCGCAGCTTGGCCAGGTTCGGCGCGCCGGCGCGATGCTCGGCCATCCATTCGCGCGCGAACGCGCCGTTTTGCACATCCGCCATCGCCGCGCGCATGGCGTCTTTTACCCGCGCGTCGATGATGCGCGGGCCGGTGACGTATTCGCCGTATTCCGCGGTGTTGGAGATGGCCAGATGCATGCCGGCGATGCCGCGCTCGTGGATCAGGTCCGAGAGCAATTTCACTTCGTGCAGGCAATCGAAATACGCAAGCTCCGGTGGCGTGCCGGCTTCGACCTGCACTTCCCAAGCCGTGCGGATGAGATGCGAGAGCCCGCCGCAGAGCACGACTTGCTCGCCATAAAGATCGCCTTCAGTTTCGATTTTGAACGAAGACGGGATCATGCCGGCGCGGCCGCAGCCGATGGCGGCGGCGTACGAATACGCCAGCTTTTCCGCGCCGCCATTGTCTTGCGCCACAGCGACGATGCACGGCAAGCC
>CAZNTI010000308.1:2212-3186 GCA_964575885.1 uncultured Terricaulis sp. | reverse complement strand
GCCGATGGAGGCGCTGGTGGCGCCGCGGGTGATCGCGATGCTGGTGATGACGCCGCTGCTGACCTTCGCTGCAATGATGGCCGGCGTGTTCGGCGGCTTTTTGGTGGCTTGGGGCGAACTCGGCGTCAGCGCTCAAATGTTCCTGGCGCGCATCTCGGAAACGGTGCCGGAACAGCATTTCTGGGTCGGCATCGTGAAGGCGCCGGTGTTTGCGCTGGTGCTGGCGGTGATCGGCTGCAAGCAGGGGCTCTCGGTGGGCGGCGACGTCGGCTCGCTCGGGCGGCGGGTCACCGCCTCGGTGGTGCAGGCGATCTTCATGGTGATCCTGCTCGATGCGCTGTTTGCGCTCTGGTTCCTGGAGATGGACTGGTGAGCGAGGAGATCGCCATCCGCGTCCGCGGGCTGGGCACGCGCTTTGGCGCCCAGGTCGTGCACAAGGACCTCGACCTTGACGTCAGGCGCGGCGAAATCCTCGGCGTCGTGGGGCCCTCCGGCAGCGGCAAATCGGTGCTGCTGCGCAAGATCGTGGGCCTCGATGTCCTGCAGGAGGGCAGCGTCGAGTTTCCGGTGTTCGATGCAACCGGCGCGCCCAAGCGGCTTGGCGTGATGTTTCAGGACGGGGCGCTCTTCTCCAATCTCACGGTGCTCGAAAACGTCGAAGCGCCGCTGCGCGAGCACACGGCGCTTTCGCAGACGCTGCGCAGCCAGATCGCCGCTGCGAAACTGGCGATGGCGGGCCTGGGCGCGGACGCGCACCACAAGCAGCCGGCCCAGATTTCCGGGGGCATGCGCAAGCGTGCGGCGGTGGCGCGCGCGCTTGCGCTCGATCCGCCGCTTTTGTTTCTCGACGAACCCACCGCGGGTCTCGATCCGATCGCGGCCGAGCGCTTCGACCGCATGGTCGAGGAGCTGGCGCGGGCGCTGGGGCTCACGGTGTTTCTGGTGACCCACGACCTCGATACCCTGCACGCGGT
>CAZNTI010000308.1:0-2202 GCA_964575885.1 uncultured Terricaulis sp. | reverse complement strand
GCGGTGTGCGACAGGGTGGCGGTGCTCTACGGCGGCAGGATCGCCGCGCTCGGGCGCATAGAAGACATCGCCGCCGACGCCGACGGCTGGGTGAAAGAGTATTTTTCCGGGCCCCGCGGGCGCGCGGCGCTGCGCGCGCGTGCTGGACAGGCTTGAGGAGGCGAGATGGAAACCAAGGCCAATTTCGTGCTGATCGGCGCCGCCACCGTGATCGGGGCGGTGCTGCTGATGCTGTTTGCGATGTGGATCGCCGGCGGCGAGTTCCGGCGCGGCTTCAACGAATACGATATCGTCTTCGACGATCCGGTGCGCGGCCTCACCGAGGGCGGCGAAGTGCGCTTCAACGGCATCAAGGTCGGTGAGGTGCAGGTGCTGCGCATCGATCCGGAAGACACCGACCGGGTGATCGCGCGGGTGCGGGTGTCGGCCGACGTGCCGGTGCGCGCCGACAGCTCCGCGCAGCTCGAGCCGATCGGCTTGACTGGCGTCACCTTGATCCAGCTGACGGCGGGCACGCCCGATGCGGCGCTGCTGCGCTCCGGCTTCGGTGCGCCGCCGCCGCGCATCCCTGGCCGCGGCAGCCAGATCGACCTCTTGTTCGAGCGCTCCGAAGACATCGCGCTGCGCGCCAGCGAAGCGATGGCGGCGGTGCGCGATCTGTTGACCGACGAGAACATCGAACGCGTCGGGCGCATCGTGGAGAATTTAGAGAGTGTGTCGGCGCAGCTGCGCGGGCGCGACTCGGTGATCGCGACGTCCGGCGAGGCCGCCGCGGAAGTGACGTTGCTGGTGCGCCAGCTGCGCAGCGACTTGACCGAGCTCGACCAGACCATGGCCGAGGTGAGCGGCGCTGCCTCTGTCGCCTCCAGCGACACGCTGCCCGAGCTTGCGCGCGCGGCCGAGGAAATCCGCCGCGCCGCCGCTTCGATCAACCGCGTCGCTGAGAACCTCGAAGAAAATCCCTCCGTGCTCACGCCGCAATCGCCGCGGCCAACTGTGGAGTTGCGGCCATGATGCGCGCGCTTGTCCTTGTTACCCCGGCGCTGCTGGGCGGTTGCATTTCGCTGTTGCCGGCGCCGCCGCCGCCGCCACGCATATTCGTGCTGGAAGCAGGCCCGGTGGCGCCCGCACAGCAGGCCCGCGTCGACGCCGTCATCGCGGTGTCGGCGCCGACCGGCGAGCGCAGCATCCTCGGCCCCGACCTGGTCTGGCGCAGCGGCGACGAGCTTGCCTTCGTGGCGCAGACGCAATGGTCAAACCGCGCCGAGCCGGCGCTGCAATCACTGCTGGTGGAGACGCTGGCGCGGCAGGGCCGTTTCCGCGCCGCCACCCGCGCCGGGGAAGCCCGCGCCGATTATGAGATTCGCTGGGACGTGCAGGATTTCGAGATCGACGGCGCCGCCATGTCGGCGCGTTTCGTCGCCGACGTGCGCCTGGTGGACGTGCGCGGGCGGCGCATCCTGGAGCAGCGCATGATCAGCGCCGAAGCGCCGCTCAGCGATCGCTCGTCTTCGGTGGCGGCGCAGGCGCTGGCGCAGGCCGCGCGCGCCGGGGCCGGCGAGATCGCCGGCTTCGCCGCCGATGCGGCGCTGCGCGCTGAAGCCGCGCGCAGCGAATAAGTTACGACGCCAGCGCCGCGTCGATCAGTAGATAGGCGCGCACCAGGTCGGAGCCCTGCCGCTTCTGTTCGCTCTTGGCGAGATCGGGACGGGCGCGGAATTCGGTCGCCAGCGTCTGCGCGCGGGCGTTGCGCTGCACATGCTTGGCGATGCGCGTCACCGCGCCCGGAGCGGCGTCGACGACCGCACGGCGACGGGCGGCGGCGCCCTCGCGCGAGAAGCGCGCGATGCGATCGAGGTCGCGGGTGGTCAGCACCTCGTCGAGATCGACGCCTGCGCAGGCGACGAGATCGATGGCCCCGTGCTTCAGGTCGTCATCGGGGGCGGCGTGGGCGAAATCGAGCAGGCCGAAATCCTCGTTGGCGGGCGGCTGCGGTTCGCGCTGGGGGCCGCCCCAGCCGAAGCCCTTGAAGCCGCGGCGCGGCTGCTCGTCATCCGCTGCTGCGCGTGCCGGCTTGCGCGCCATAGCCGCATCGGCGGCGGCGTGCAGGCTGCGCGGCGTTTCGCGAGGGTCGAACGCCGGCGTCTGCCGCGGCTGCGGGCGCGGTTCGGCGTAGCGCGGCGCGTGCTCTGGCGCAGGCGG
>CAZNTI010000307.1:0-3213 GCA_964575885.1 uncultured Terricaulis sp. | reverse complement strand
TTTGGTGAGCGGGGAGATCGGATTCGTGTCGGGACGGGTGGGCGTAGGCGGCGGTTTTATCATGACGCCGTCGCTCATCTTTCTTGGCGTGCCGGCGCCGGTCGCGGTCGCCACCGGCGCCAGCCAGATCGCCGCCACGTCCTTCTCCGGCATCATGACTCAGACCCGCCGCAAGAGCGTCGACTGGCGCATGGGCTTGCTGCTCTCGATCGGCGGGGTGCTGGGGGTGTTTTCCGGGGTGTGGCTTTTCAAGGCCCTGCTCGAACGCGGACAGCTCGATCTCATTATCTCGCTGTTGTACCTGGCGCTGCTCTCGGGCGTGGGCGGGCTTATGCTCAGCGAAAGCCTCGCCGTTATCCGCGGCCGTGCGGCGACCGGGGTCTCGGTGCTGCGGCGTCCGGTGCGGACTATCGCGCATGTGCTGCCGCTGCGGCTGCGGTTTCCGCGCTCCGGCTTGTACATCAGCACGCTGCCGCCCTTGGCGCTGGGATACGGCATCGGCGCGCTCGCCGGCATTATGGGCGTCGGCGGCGGCTTCATCCTAATTCCGGCGATGATCTACCTGCTGCGGATGCCCACCAACGTCGTTGTCGGCACCTCGCTGTTTCAAGTGCTGGTGGTGGCGTCGCTGGCGATCGTGCTGCAGTCGGTGGAGACCCAGACCGTCGACCTGGTGCTGGCGCTGCTGCTGATGCTGGGCGGAGTGGTAGGCGCCCAACTCGGCGCGCGGCTCGGGGCCCGGCTGCGCAGCGAGCATATTCGCGCGCTGCTGGGCGCCTTGCTGATCGCGGCCAGCCTGGCCTTCTTGTGGGACGTGGTGATCCCGCCGCGGGAGTTGTATTCGTTGGGCGGGGGGGCGTGGTGAGACGGTTGGCGGCCACCCTGGCGCTCACACTAGCGCTTCTCGGCGCCGCGCACGCGCAGCAGCTCGGCGAGCCCGGCGGCGGCGAACTGCCGACCGGGGTCGCCGAGGACCAGATCACCGTGAGTTCGGACTATCGCGGCGCTTCGCTCACCGTGTTCGGCGTCAATCCCGACCGGCGCGGCCGCGGCGACATTGTCGTGGTGGTGCGCGGCCCCAGCGAGAGCGCCACGGTGATGCGCAAGCGCCGCGCGCTCGGCTTCATCTGGGTGAACTCCGACCCGGTGCAGTTTCGCGAGACCCCGACCTTCTTCGCCGTGCTTTCCAACCGGCCGTTGCGGCAGATTCTCAGTCCTGACCTCATCTGGCGCTACGGGCTCGACCCCGCTGCCGCCGCACGCCTCGACAGCGCCGTGCCGGCCGGCGCCGATCCCTCCGCGTACCGCGCCGCGCTGGTGCGCCTGCGCCGCGCCCAAGGGCTCTACCAGGAATATGTCGGGCAAGCGCCGCAGCGGCGCGGCGGCCTCACGGCGTATCAGGGCGGCCTCTTCCGCGCCGTGGTGCCGCTGCCCGCGAATGCCCCGATCGCCGAGTATTACGCCGACACCTACCTCTTCCGCGAGGGGCGCCTGATCTCGTCGCAACGGGTGCCGATCACGATCGAACGGGTCGGCATCGAACGGCGTATCCACGATCTCGCCACCGGCGGGTCGTTCCTCTACGGCCTCATCACAGTGATGATCGCGCTCGGCGCCGGGTGGGGTGCGGCGCTCTTGTTCAGGCGCACGTGACGCCGACGCCGCTTCTTCCCCGCACCGCCCTGCGTTTGGGGTTTCTGGGCCTGGCGCCGCTGGCGATCTCGGCGCTAGTGTCGTTGTCGCAGCATCCCGACACCGCGCGGCTCGGCGGTTTGAGCTTCGCGATCTATGCCGCCGTGCTGCTGTCGTTTCTGGGCGGCGTACGCTGCGGCTTCGAGCTGATGCGCGCGCCGCACGCGCCCGAAGGCGTACGGCTGCTGTTCAGCGCGCTGCCGGCGCTGGCGGGCTGGGCGCTGGCGCTGTTCACCGTGTTCACGCCAGGCGTGCTGGGCGCGGCGTCTGCGTTCGCGGGCCTGTTCGCTGCGCAATACGTATGGGACCATCGCAGCGCCGCCGACGCTGGCGCGCCCGCCTGGTATCCGCTGCTGAGACAAGTGCTGACCGGGGGCGCGATGATCGCCTGCATGCTGATCCCGCTGGCGACAGCGCTGCGGCGGTTCTAGTCGGCGAGCAGACGCTCTGGCGGCGCCGGCAGCACCCGCGCGCGGCCGAGCACCAGCGCCACCGCGCCGTCCGGAAAGAGCGGCGCGTAAGCGTCGTCACAGATGTTGAGGCCGCCAGTGAAGGCGCCGAACGCGGGCATGATCAGCCGCTCGCCATCGAAGGCGAAACAGCGCTTGCGCACGCTGCGACCGCGCCCCGCGACGCGCGCGCACGGATGCAGGTGCCCGGCGATCTCACCACGCGCTGCGCCGTGCGCCGGTTCGTGGCGCAGCACCAGCGCGCCCAGGTGCAGCGTTTCGCGCGCCACCCCGCCCAGCGTCTCGGCCGACTTGCCGTCGTGATTGCCTTCCACCCAAATCCAGTCGGCGCGCGCGATCAGGCTTTGCAGCAGCGCGCGGTCCTCCGCCGCCATGCGCGCCGGGCCGCCGCGATCGTGGAAGCTGTCGCCGAGCGAAACGATGATGTCGGGGTTGAGGCGATCGGCCAGCGCCGCGAGCCTGGCCAGCGCCGCGTGGGTATCGTAGGGCGGCAGCATCTGACCCCGCACCGCAAACGACGAACCCTTCTCGAGGTGCAAATCCGAAACGATCAGCGCCTTCGACTCCGCGACCCACAGCGCGCCCTCCGGCAGCGCCGCGACCAGCGTGCCGGCAAGCCTGGCTTCGACCCGATCCCCGACGATCGCCAGCGGCGGCGCCGGCCGCGCCCGGCGCGCCGCGGCGCTATTGCGACGCGGCTTGGGAGCGGGAGCGGGCTGGGACAGAAGCGCCATGGCGCGCGAACGCTAGCCCGGATTCGGCGTCGGCGCCATGCGGCGAGGGCGGCGGGACGCTCGCCTCAACAAGACCGGGCCTCCTGCCCCATCTGAAAGCGCGACATACACGCATTTCGCATGTTGTACATATCTCCCAGCCCCCGCCGTCTCACGGCGTCACGATGGCGAAGTTCGGGTCGGGCGTGTCGAACACGTCGCCCAGGCCCTGCAGCGCGCGGCGATCCCCGTCTACGCGCACGCTGCCCGTGAGCAGGGCGCGGGTCATGGTCCCGCTCGCCATCGCTTGCAGGAACACCGCACGCGGAGACGTGATC
>CAZNTI010000306.1:0-3216 GCA_964575885.1 uncultured Terricaulis sp. | reverse complement strand
ATGTACCAAACCGCCAAGCTGGCGCTGGCCGGGCGCGCCGATGCGCCGGCGACGCCCGACACGCCGACGCCCGCCCAGCAGCAGGCGGTGATCCGCGCCGCGCTGGATTTGGCCGCCGCTGAGCGCCCGGCGCGCGGCGATCTCGTGGCCTACGCCACCGCCTGCGTGGCCGAAGCCGACGCGTTTCTCAATGCGCGCCAGATCATCTCGATGCCGCCGCAGCCGGTGCGTGTGATCCTGATGCCGGAATTCCAGCGCGGCTTCGCGGTGGCCTATCTCGACGCGCCGGGCCCGCTCGAGCGCGACCTCGGCAGCTTTTATGCGGTGTCGCCGATCCCCGACGACTGGACCGAGCCGCAGGTGGAATCCTTCCTGCGCGAGTACAACACCCGCGGCATCCTCGATATCGCCGTGCACGAAAGCTCGCCCGGCCATTACGTGCAGCTGTGGCACGCCAACGCCTATCCATCGGTTCTGCGCGCGGTGCTGAGTTCGGGTTCGTTCGTGGAAGGCTGGGCGGTCTATGCCGAAGAGCTGATGGTGGAGCAGGGCTTCCGCGCCGGCGACCCGCTCTACAAGCTCAGCCAGCAGAAGGTGCTGCTGCGCACCATCACCAACTCGATCATCGATCAGGCCATCCATGTCGACGGCATGAGCCGCGACGAGATGATGCAATTGTTGACGCAAACCGCATTCCAGGAGGAACGCGAAGCGGCAGGCAAGTGGCGGCGTGCCCAGCTTTCGTTCACGCAGCTGTCGACGTATTTCGTCGGCTACCAGGAACACGTGGAAACGCGCGCGGAAGCCGAGCGCCGCTGGGGCGGCGGCTTTAGCCTGATGCGCTACCATGACGGCATCCTCTCGTTTGGCTCGCCGCCCGGGCGCTTCGCGCGACAATTGCTGCTCGAGGAGCCGATCCAATGATCGACCCGCGCGGCAACGCCGCTTTCGACGGCCACGAGGACGTGGTGTTCATCGGCGACGAAGACGTCGGCTATGCCGGCCTGATCGCCATCCACAACACCGTGCTGGGACCAGCCGGCGGCGGCTGCCGCATCTGGCGCTACGCATCGACGGATGAGGCGCTAACCGACGCGCTGCGCCTGTCGCGCGGCATGACGTTCAAGAACGCCATGGCCGAACTGCCGATGGGCGGCGGCAAGGGGGTGATCTACAAGCTGGGCGCCGATCGCGCCGCCACCTTCGAGAAGTTTGGCGAAGCGGTTGAGGCGTTGGGCGGGCGCTATGTCACCGCCGAGGACGTCGGCGCCACCGTCGACGACATGCGCGCGATTGCGCGGCGCACATCCTATGTCGCCGGCATTCCCAAGGAAGACGGGCGCGCCGGCGGCGATCCCTCGCCCTGGACGGCGCTCGGCGCTTATTTGGCGATCAAAGCGCTTTTGAAGGGCAGCGTGCGGGGCCGAGCCGTGGCGGTTCAGGGCGTAGGCGCGGTCGGCTACCATTTGTGCCAATTGCTGGCGGGGGATCACGCCAATCTCATCGTCGCTGACGTGAACGCCAATAATCTGGAGCGCGCCAGGGCGCTCGGCGCAGAGATTGCGCCGGTGGAGGATATTCACCGGTTCAGCGCCGACGTGTTCTCCCCCAACGCGCTCGGCGCGGGGCTCAACGCGCACACCATCCCCGAACTCGCTGCGCCGATTGTGTGCGGGGCCGCCAACAACCAGCTCGCCACCGACGAAGACGGCGCACGCTTGCTCGCGCGTGGGATCACCTACGCGCCGGATTACGTCGTTAACGCGGGCGGCATCATCAATGTGTCGGCTGAGTATCTGGGCGAGAGCGAAGCCGCAGTCGATGCGCGCGTGCGCGCCATTCCCGATCGCGTGCTGGCGGTGCTCGATATGGCCAAGGCCGAGGCGATCACCCCGCAGCAGGCCGCCGACGCAATCGTGCGCGCGCGCCTTGAGGCCGGCCGAAAGGGTCGTTCATGAGCCGCAAGAACGCGCTTGATCTGCACATCCCGGCGCCGCGGGCGCGGCCGGGAGACAAGGCCGATTTCAGCGGCTGGAGCTTTCCCGAGCCTGGCGAGACGCCGCGTCCGGAGATCGGCGCGAGTGCGGTTTCGCTGCGCGATTACGCCTATGGCCTCATCCGCGTGCTCGACATGGAGGGCCGCGCGCACGGCGACTGGCGCCCGCAGATCGACCCCGAGACGCTACGTCGCGGCCTGAACGCCATGCTGGTGACGCGCGCCTTCGACGACCGCATGTACCGCGCCCAGCGGCAGGGCAAGACCAGCTTCTACATGCAGAGCTTCGGCGAGGAGGCCGTTTCAGTGGCGCAAGCGCTGGCGCTGTCGCCAGACGACATGTGTTTCCCGAGCTATCGCCAGCAGGGCATTCTGATCGCGCGCGGCTATCCGCTGGTCACCATGATGTGCCAGATCTATTCGAACGCGCTCGATCCGATGAAGGGCCGGCAATTGCCGGTGATGTATTCCTCTAAGAAGGACAGCTTCTTCACCATCTCCGGCAACTTGGCCACGCAAACCCCGCAAGCGGTCGGATGGGCGATGGCCTCGGCATACGCAGGCGATGTGCGCATCGCGTCGACCTGGCTGGGCGAAGGCTCGACCGCGGAGGGCGATTTCCACGCCGCGATGACCTTCGCCAGCGTCTATCGCGCGCCCGTACTCATCAACGTCGTCAACAATCAATGGGCGATCAGCTCGTTCCAGGGGATCGCCGGGGGCGAGAACACGACGTTCGCTGCCCGCGGCGTTGGTTACGGCGTGCCGCCGCTGCGCGTGGACGGCAACGATTTCCTCGCCGTCTACGCGGTGACGCAATGGGCCGCCGAGCGCGCCCGCGCCAATCTCGGACCGACGCTGATCGAACACTTCACTTATCGCGCCGGCGCGCATTCCACCTCCGACGATCCCGCGCGCTATCGGCCGGCCGACGAGGGCCGCGCCTGGCCGCTGGGCGATCCGATCGAGCGGCTGAAGCAGCATCTGATCGTGCTGGGCGAATGGAGCGAGACCCAGCACCAGGCGGCGCAGGAGGCGGCGCTGGAAACGGTGCGCGCGGCCGGCCGCGAAGCCGAGAAGGTCGGCGTGCTCAGCACTGAGCCCGTGCATCCCCGTCACTCCATTTTCGAGGACGTCTACAAAGAGATGCCGTGGCACTTGCAGCAGCAGCGCAAGGAGCTGGACGCGTGAGCGAGAGCGTTTGACATGCCCAGCATGAC
>CAZNTI010000305.1:0-3236 GCA_964575885.1 uncultured Terricaulis sp. | reverse complement strand
GCCTGAGCCGTTGGGACCCAGAAATCCGTAGATGGCGCCGCGCGGCACTTGCAAGTCGAACTTGTCGACCACCACGCGCCCCGCGAAGCTCTTAGTGAGGCCGCGCACATCGATCACGAGTTCCTCGCTCATGGCGCAGCGGAGGGCGCGGCCTGGATTTGCACCGGCATTCCCGGCCGGATCGGCCCCGGCGCATCGAGCCGCGCTTCCACCAGAAACACCAGCTTGTCGCGCTCCTCGAGCGAGTAGATCACTGGGGGCGTGAATTGCGGCTCCTGCGCGATGAAGCTCACGCGCGCCGCGATCGGAGCGTCGCAGCCGTCGCAGTCCACCGCAATGGGTGCGCCGATCGGAAACTCCGGCAATCTCGCCTGCGGCACAAAGAAGCGCACTTTCATATTCTGCGGCGGCAGCAACGCCGCGATCGGCGCACCCGCGCTCACCACTTCGCCCGGGCGATGATAGATGCGCTCGATGCGCCCGGCCGTGGGCGCTGCGCCTTCGAGATCGTTCAAGCGCTCCTGTGCCAGTCCGGTTTGCGCCTCCAGCGCTCCCGCTTCGCGGCGCGCCTGCGCCAACGTCGCGTTGGCCGCGTCGCGCGCGGCGCGGTCCGCCTCCAGCCGGGCGCGCGAGTAGAATCCCCGCTCGGCAAGTTCCACGCTGCGCGCGTAGTCGCGCTCCGTCAGGGTGGCTTGCGCCTGCGCGGTGCGCACCGCCGAGAGCGCCGCCGCGCGCTGCGCTGCCGCGCCTTCGGCGTTGTAGCGCAGCCGTTGCGGGTCGAGCCGGAACACCGGGGCGCCGGCCTCCACGTCGTCGCCCTCGCGCACGAACAGCTCGCCCAGAACCCCTGGCTCCTCGCTCGCGAGGTAGAGGTATTCAGCCTCGCCGTAGCCTTGCAGCACGTTGTCCTCAGCGGCGCCGCAACCGGCCGCAATGAGGCAAAGACATGCGATCAAGCTGCGCTTCATGCGCGTGGCTCCAGCCCGTTGAGGAGAATGTCGAAGTGTTGATTGACGAGGGTTTCGGGATCGCCGGGCCCGCCTTCGCCGCGCAGCACATGCGTCCACATGGCTTCAAACAAGATCGGGCCGATAAAGGCGCGCGCGACCGCAGCAACGTCGATTTCGCGGATGGCGCCTTGCCGCATGGCCGCCGATAGCAGGCCCTCCAGCGCGCCCTTGGCGCGGCGCACCACGTTGTTGCGGTAATAATCAACGATGCCCGCGAAGCGCGGCGAAAGTCCGATAATGAGTCGCGGCACCGCAAACACGTTGGGATCCTTGAGGCGGTGCGCGGCGGTGCGCGCGATCAGGCGCAGCGCGGCCAGCGGATCCTCACCCCCGGCCCCGGCGATGGCCTCCGCCTGGCGCGCCAGCGGGGCAACGCGGGCCTCGATCAACGCCTCAAGCAGCGACGTCTTGCTCGGGAAGTAGAGATACACCGCGGCTTTCGACAACCCGGCGCGCTTGGCGATGTCTTCCACTCGGGCCGCGTCGAAGCCGCGGTCGGTGAACTCCTTCAGCGCAGCCTCGAGAATCTCTTCCGGGCGCGCGTCGGCGCGCCGACGCCAGCGCGGGGTAGAGGCGGGCAGGGGCATAGAGATTATATAACTGACCAGTCAGTTAATTGCAAGAGGGGATCGCATTCGATCTCTCCGCGCTTGTGCCGTCTTTTCCTTGCTGAAAATTCAGGTCAAAGGTTGAGCCGCGCACCGGATCGCCCATTTGGGCGCGGTTTGGCGCGGGGATGGCGGCAGTGGCTGAGCAGGGTGAAGAGCGAGCGATCCGGCTGGCGTCGATTGTAGCGATCGACATCGTCGGCTTTTCCAAGATGTCGGAGCGCGACCAGCGCAACGCGGCGCGCAAGGTGGAAACCCTGCGGGCGCGTATCGAGCGCCTCGCCTCGGCGCATGGCGGGCGCCTCTTCAACACCGCAGGCGACGGCTTCATGCTGGAGTTCGCCTCCGCCGGTTCGGCCTTGGCCGCCATCCAGGACTTGCTCGACAACCGGCCCAAGGGCGAACCTCAGATCCGTGTCGGCGCCCATGTCGGCGACGTGGTCGTCACTGCGACGCAGGATTTGCTCGGCCACGGCGTCAACGTCGCCGCACGGTTACAGGAATTGGCCGAGCCCGGCGCTGCGTTGGTGTCGTCGGAGTTTCGCTCGATGGCGCGCACCAGCCCGACAGCGGCGTTCCAAGCAAAGGGCCAGAAGCCGCTCGACAATATCGAACAGCGGGTTCTCACTTTTGAAATTCTCTCGAGGCGGCAGCGCTTCGTGCGCCGCGCGCGCCGTGTCGGCGCTCTCGCAGCCGTCGCACTGGTGGTTGGCGTCGGCGCGTTTTTCGGGCCTGGCGCTTGGCGCACGGTGCAGGGGCTGATCAATCCCGCGCCGCCCGCGTCGGTGCAGGCCCAGGCGCCGTCGCCATCGCCGTCATCCCTTGCCGCGGTGGTTTCGCCGGTCGATGCGCCGCTCTACGAGCCGGGCCAGATCCTCAGCGACTGCGCGCAATGCCCGGACATGGTGATTCTGGCCGGCGGGCTTTTCACCATGGGCTCGCCGGCCACCGAGCGCGGTCGCGGTGGCGACGAAGGCCCGCAGCGCGAGGTGTCGGTGGCGCCGTTCGCGCTCAGCAAATACGAAATCACCTTTGCACAATGGGACGCCTGCCTTGCGGGCGGGGGCTGCAATGGCTATTCGCCGCCCGATCGCGGCTGGGGTCGGGGTTCAAGGCCCGTCACCGACGTGTCCTGGGACGATGCGCAGGCGTATCTCGATTGGCTGAACGGCCAGGTCGGCGGGCTGCGCTATCGTTTGCCGAGCGAAGCGGAATGGGAGTACGCCGCACGTGCGGGCGCTGCCGACGCGTTCGCATTCGGGGCCCGCGTCACCGCCACTCAGGCGACCTACCGCGCCCGCCAGACCACCCAGGTGGGCGCCCATGCAGCCAACGCCTTCGGCGTCTTCGACATGCACGGCAATGTCGGTGAATGGGTCGAGGATTGCTACGTCGAGAATTATAGGCTGGCGCCGATCGACGGCTCGGCGGTGCGCGCCAACACCTGCGCGCGGCGCGTCTACCGCGGCGGCAGCTTCGCCGATCCAGAGGCAGAGCTGCGCTCGGCGGCGCGACGCTGGGGCTCGCCCAGGCTGCGCATTCCCGGCATCGGGGTGCGCGTGGTGCGCATGCTGGACTGAGCGCTGCAACCGCCTGCATCGCGTGTGACCGCGGGCAC
>CAZNTI010000304.1:0-3244 GCA_964575885.1 uncultured Terricaulis sp. | reverse complement strand
TCGCATCGCTCAAGAGCGACAACCGCGCAGCCCTCGTCGCGTACATCATGGCGAGCGATCCCGATCACGAGACTTGCCTTGAGATACTCAAAGGCCTGCCCGCCGCGGGCGCGGACGTGATCGAGCTTGGCTTTCCGTTCACCGATCCGATGGCGGATGGACCGAGCATTCAAAAAGCGGCGCTGCGCGCGCTGAAGGCCGGGGGCAGCTTGCGCAAGACGCTCGAACTCGCGCGCCGCTTTCGTGCAAACAACGAAGACACCCCGCTCATTCTCATGGGCTACGCCAATCCGATCGAGAGCATGGGCTACGATGAATTCGCGATGCAAATGGGTGAAGCCGGCGCCGATGGCGCGATCGTGGTCGATCTGCCGCCGGAGGAAGATACAGCCCTGCGCGATGCTTTCGGCAAGCACGATCTCTCCATCATTCGCCTCGCCACGCCGACAAGTGATGAACAGCGCTTAACCAAAGTGGTCGAGGGCGCCTCTGGCTTTCTCTATTACGTGTCAGTCGCGGGCGTCACCGGCGCCAAGGCCGCCGATGCGGATGCCGTGCACGCGGCCGTAACCCGGCTCAAGCAAGCTACCGACCTGCCGATTGCGGTCGGCTTCGGCGTGCGCGAGCCCAATGCCGCAGCGGCGATCGCCAAAGTCGCGGACGCGGTGGTGGTGGGTTCGGCCTTCGTCGATGAAATCGCCGCCGGCGCCCCCGGCTCAGCGGTCGATCGTGTCTTGCGTAAGGTTGAGCAATTGGGAGATGCTGTCCGCACGGCGCGAACAATCGAGCGGGCAAAGGAAGGAACCCCCGCATGAATTGGCTGTCGAACTTCGCGCGGCCGGGGCTTCGCGGCAAGAAGCCCGATGACGCGCGCGATACCCCCGACAATCTCTGGATAAAGGATCCGCTCTCGGGCGAGTTGGTGTATCGCACCGACCTTGAGGCCGCCGATTGGGTGACGCCTTCGGGCTTTCACATGCGCAGCGGCCCCGATGCACGCTTCAAAGTCCTGTTCGACGAGCAGGCCTGGCAGAAGATCACGCTGCCGCAGGTCACCGCCGACCCGCTCAAATTCAAAGACGACAAAAAATACGCCGACCGGCTGAAGAGCGCGCGCAGCAAGGTGGGCCGCGACGATTGCATGGCGGCAGCCTATGGCCGCGTCGGCGGCGCTCACGTCGTGGTGCTGGTGCAGGACTTCGAATTTATGGGCGGCTCGCTCGGCATGGCCGCAGGCGAAGCGTTCATTGCGGCAGCCGAAGCAGCCGTGCGCCGCAATGCGGCGATGATCATGGTCACCGCATCCGGCGGCGCCCGCATGCAGGAAGGCATCCTCTCTCTTATGCAGATGCCGCGCACGACTTTGGCGATCCAGATGCTGCGCGAGGCCGGCCTGCCCTACATCGTCATTCAAGCGGACCCAACCACTGGCGGCGTCACCGCGAGCTACGCCATGCTGGGCGACGTCCACATCGCCGAGCCCGGCGCGCTGATCGGGTTTGCGGGGCCGCGCGTGATCGAACAAACCATACGCCAGAAACTTCCAGAAGGCTTCCAGCGCTCTGAGTATCTGCTCGACAAGGGCATGGTCGACATGGTGGTCGATCGCCGTGAGCATCGCCAAACGCTCACCGCGCTGTTGTCGGTGCTCATGCACAAGCGCGCGGTCGCGCAAGGCGAAGGCGGCGAGATGTTTGAACTGAGCCAGCTCGCGCCCGACGAGGCGGACGAGGCGCCGCTGCGCGGCAGGAGGAAAGCGGCGAAACCGCCGCGCGCGCGCGCTGCGGAATAGCACCGATGGCGCGACGCGTTGTTTGACCCCGCCCAGAAGCGCTTTGAAGATCTCTTCGGGCCCGAGTTCGGCCACGGCAAGGCGTTCGATCTCGCCAAGCTGCGCGCCGCCTTGCAGGCGCTTGGCGCGCCGCATGAGAGGCTTGCGCCCGTCATTCATGTCGCCGGCACCAACGGCAAGGGTTCGACGATCGCTTTCATGCGCGCCGTCGCCGAGGCCGCCGGTTTGCGCGTGCACGCGTTCACCAAGCCGCATCTCTTCCGCCTGCGCGAGCGCTTCCTTGTCGCAGGCGCTTTGGCCGAGGACGCAGCCCTGATCGACGCGGCCGAGCGCGTCGCGCGCGCCGAGGCGGCGCTTACCCAGTTCGACGCGCAGGTCGCGGCAGCGCTGCTGCTGTTCAGCGAAACGCCTGCCGATCTCGTATTGATTGAAACCGGCATGGGAGGGCGTGACGATTCCACCAATGTCATCGCCGCGCCGGCGCTTTGCGCCATTACCCCGATCGGGCTCGATCATCAGGATGTGCTCGGCCCCCAGCTTGGCGATATCGCCGCGCACAAGGCCGGCATCCTGAAGCGCGCTGCACCGGCTTTGATTGCGCGCCAGGACGACGAAGCCAATCTCGCTATCGAAGCGCGCGCCGCGGAGATTGGCGCCCCGCTGCTGCGCCAAGGGGTGGACTGGGACGCCCATGCCGAGCGCGGCCGCCTGGTGGTGCAAACCGAAGCCCGGGCGCTCGATCTGCCTCTGCCGGCGCTGGCGGGCGCGCATCAGATCGGCAATGCCGGACTTGCCTGCGCCACGCTGCTGCACTGGCGCGATCTCGAACCCGCCGCCTATGCGGCCGGCATCGCCTGGGCGCGCTGGCCGGCGCGGCTTGAGCCGCTGACGCGCGGCCCGCTCAGCGCGCCCATTCGTGCAATTGGCGGCGAAGTTTGGGTTGATGGCGGCCACAACGCCCACGCTGCCGAAGCGCTGGCGCGCGCGCTCGAGGGCATGCAGAGCCGCCGACCGGCGCCGACTATCCTCATCGTCGGTATGCGCGCCCGCAAAGATGCTCCAGCCTTCATCGCGAGGCTTGCGCGCGCTGCGACGCTGGTGATCGGCGTGCCCTTGGCCGAGGATCACACGCTGGCGCAACGCATCGCCTCGTTCGCCGGCGAGTTCGGCGCCGACAGCGCCAGCGCGCCGTCGCTCGCAGCGGCCATGAACAAAGCGGCGCTGTCGCCAGCGCCGCGTGTTCTGATTTGCGGGTCATTTCTGTTAGCGGCCGAGGCCTTGGCCGCCGAACAGGTCGAGGCGGACTAGACGCTCTCGTTCAACCACTCGACGATTTTGGACTTCGGCATCGCGCCCACTTTGGTGGAGGCGACCTTGCCGTCCTTGAACAGCATCAGCGTCGGGATGCCGCGCACGCCATAACGCCCGGGCGTCATCGGATTATCGTCGATG
>CAZNTI010000303.1:315-3272 GCA_964575885.1 uncultured Terricaulis sp. | reverse complement strand
CATGGCGGTCGCCAAGGGCATCGGCGGCGGCTTTCCGATGGGCGCGTTCCTGGCCACCCGCGAAGCCGCAAAAGGCATGGTGGTGGGCGTGCACGGCACCACTTTTGGCGGCAACCCACTGGCGATGGCGGTCGGCAACGCGTGTTTCGATGAAATTTCGCGGCCCGAATTCCTCGACCGCGTCAACGCGGTCGCTAATTTCCTCGGCCAGGCGCTCGAAGGCTTGAAAGACCGCCATCCCCAACTGGTCGTCGACGTGCGCGGCAAAGGCTTGCTGCGCGGCCTCAAGCTCACGATGAATCCAAAGGAAATCCAGGCCAAGCTGCGCGCCCACAAGGTGCTGGTCGGGGTGGCGGGAGACAACGTGTTGCGCCTGGCCCCGCCCCTCGTGATCGACGAAGCGCAAGTGAGCCAGGCCGTTGACGCGCTCGACAAAGTGCTTGCGGCGCACATGGCGGAGGCGAGCGCTTGAGCGCCTGGCGCCATTTTCTCGACATCACGGCGCTTTCCAAAAACGATCTGCGCGCAATCCTCGCCGAAGCCCACAGGCGCAAGGCCGCGCGCGTCGGCTGGCCGCGCGCCAAGCCAGACCAAGACGCACCGCTCGATGGCTGCGCGCTGGCGATGATCTTTCAGAAGAACTCGACGCGCACGCGGGTGTCGTTCGAAATCGGCATGCGACAACTCGGCGGCATCAGCATCGTGCTGAACGCTAACGACACGCAGCTTGGGCGCGGCGAAACGGTCGAGGACACCGCGCGCGTGCTGTCGCGCATGGTCGACGCCGTGATGATCCGCGCCAATCGGCACCAGGATGTCGCCGCGTTCGCCGCCGCCTCGGACATCCCGGTCATCAACGGCCTCACCGAGCTCTCTCATCCCTGCCAGATCATCGCCGATCTAATGACCATCGAGGCCGCGCTCGGCGGCGTCGATGGCAAGACCATCGCCTGGCTGGGCGACGGCAACAATGTGTGCATGTCGTTCGTGCATGCCGCCGAAAAGCTGCCGTTCAAGCTGCGCATCGCCACGCCTGCCGGGTACGCCCCCCGCTCCCAGGAGATCGCCGCAGCCAAAGCCGCCGGCGCCGATGTCGAGGTCAGCGCCACGCCGCAGGCGGCGATCGCTGACGCCGATGTGGTGGTCACCGACACCTGGGTGTCGATGGGCGATCCCGACAAGGACGCGCGCATGGCCGCGTTTCCGCCCTACGCAGTGAGCACCACGCTCATGGCGCAGGCGCGTCGCGACGCCATCTTCCTGCATTGTCTGCCGGCCCATCGCGGCGAAGAGGTCGACGCTGCGGTGATCGACGGCCCGCAATCGGGGGTATGGGACGAGGCCGAGAACCGCGTGCACGCACAGAAGGCGGTGCTGCTGTGGTGCATGGGGCGGTTGTGATCCCCGACGACCTCGTCGCCGGCTTCAGCCTCGACAACGCGCCGGTTCGCGGACGCATCGTGCGTTTGGGGCCGCACGCGCTCGATCCGATCCTGCGTCGCCACGATTACCCGCGACCGGTGGCGCTGCTGCTCGGCGAAGCCATCGCGCTTGCAAGCCTAGTGGGCTCGCTGCTCAAGCATGATGGGCGTCTGGTGGTGCAGGCGCAAGGCGATGGGCTGGCCCCGCTGCTCGTCGCGGAACACTTTGCTGGCGGTCTGCGCGGCTACGCGCGCCTGGCCGAGGGCGCCCGGCAACAGCTTGCAAATTCGCACCAGATGCGGCCGGCCCACCTGCTCGGCGCCGGCAGCATGGTGCTGACGCTCGATCAAGGCGAGAGCGCCACCGCCTACCAAGGCGTGGTTGCGCTTCAGGGCGACACGTTGGCGCGTTGCGCCGAGAGTTACTTTCGCACCAGCGAGCAAACCGATACCCGCATCCGCCTGGCGGTCGGCGAAGCCACCAGCGGCGACGGGCCGACCTTGTGGCGCGCCGGCGGCCTGTTGCTGCAGCGCATCGCCGGCGATGACGCGCGCGGCGACACCAACGAGGACTGGACGCGCGCCACCATGCTCTTCGACACCGTGCGCGACGAGGAACTCATCGATCCCGCGCTCACATCGGACCGCCTGCTCTATCGGCTGTTCCACGAAGAGGGCGTGCGCATGACCGCCCCCGGCGGCCTCGCCGATCGCTGCACCTGCAACGAGGCGCGATTAACCGCCGTAATGCGGCAGTTTCCCGCCGAAGAACTGCACGACCTCATCGAGCCGGATGGCCTGTTGCACGCGCGCTGCCAGTTCTGCGCGCGCCAATATCTCATCCCTCCCGGCGAAGTCGGCGCCGGCTGATCACTCGACCGACAAAATGGTCGCGACGCCCTTGCGTCCGTCCGTGCCCTCATAGCGTGTAGAAAAGCCGGGCTCGAACTTGATGTCGTCGGCAAATGTCAGTGAGATATTCTCGGCGCCCTTGAGTTCCATGACCTTGGAACCCTCCGGACGATGGTACGACCCGGTGCGGCCATCGGCAGCCGTTACGGTGCCGGCGTCACGATCGAAAGTCGCAACGACTTCGCCGCCGTTGTCATTCGCGAATTTGACCTTGATCTTCATGAGCGCCTCCTCTGGTCGGCGCTACAGCCGACCGAGGAGAGCATAACGCGGCCCCCAGGCTTTAACCTAATGACATCGGCCGAAGTGCGGGACGCTCAGGCGTCGGCTGTTTCCACATCGAGCGCATAGCCGGCGCTGCGTACGGTGCGGATCGGGTCGTTTTCTTCGCCATTGATCAACGCCTTGCGCAGGCGCCCGATATGCACATCCACGGTGCGCGCCTCGACATAGACATCCGAACCCCAAACCGCATCGAGCAATTGCTCGCGCGAGAACACCCGCCCCGGATATTGCATCATGTAATCCAGCAGGCGAAATTCCGTGGGCCCCAGATGGATTTCACGCCCGGCCCGGCGCACGCGATAGGCCGCCCTGTCCACGCTGATTTCCCCGCATTGCACC
>CAZNTI010000303.1:0-305 GCA_964575885.1 uncultured Terricaulis sp. | reverse complement strand
GCGGCTGAACACCCGGCCGGGATGCTGCATGAGGTGATCGAGGATGCGAAACTCGGTTGGCCCAAGGTGGACTTCGCGCATGCCGCGCCGCACCCGGTGCGCGACGCGATCCATGACGATGTCGCCGCAATGCACTTTGTCGTCCGCCAGCCCCGGGCGAATGCGCCGCATCACTGCGCGCAGCCGCGCCAGCAATTCGCTCATCGAGAATGGCTTGGTGACGTAATCATCGGCGCCGATGTCGAGCCCGCGCACGCGGTCGCTCTCCTCGCTGCGCGCGGTCAGCATCACGATCGGGGTGTTGC
>CAZNTI010000302.1:0-3274 GCA_964575885.1 uncultured Terricaulis sp. | reverse complement strand
GTGTAGGGGCGCCCTTCCACACGCGTCGCCGCGCCCCCGCGCCGCCCGCCCAGGAGCACGTCGACGATCGAATAGATGAGATTGGAGTCGATGGTGACGAGCCCAAAATTGTCGAGCTGCACCGCCCGGAACACGGCAATGATCGCCGGCAGGGGGATCGAGTTGAGATAGTCCCCGAAGCGGATCGAGGTGATCTGATCGAGGCTGACCTCGACGTTATCGGAGGTGAAATTGCGCAGGCTCGTCGTCATCAGCCGCACCAGGCGGTCGAAGACGATCTCCAGCATCGGCAGCCGCTCGTAGGACACCAGCGCCGAATTGATGATCGCGCGCACGCCGGTGCGATTGGAGGTCTCGTCCTCGCCGAGCCCGAAGCCCAACAGGCTGTCGATCTCGTCCTGATTGAGGATGCGTTCGTTCTCGGTCGCAGGCGCAGGCGCAGGCTCCGCGGCGTCGGCGCGCCACTCCTCTTCGGCCGCGGCGTTGGCGTCGGCCGCCATTATTGCACCAGCATTTCTTCAATCAGCACGGCGTTGATTTGATGCGGCGCGATCACCAAGTTCACGCGCCGCAGCAATTCCAGCCGCAACCGATACGCGCCCGCCGACCCGATGAGGTCATCGGTGCGCAATTCCCGCAGAAAGCCGTTGAACTGGTCGGTAACGCGCGGAACGTGCTCGGTGAGCGCGGTCACCGCCGCCTCGTCCGGCGCTTCGAGCGTGAGCTTGAGCTTGAGATAGGCCGGGCGCCCGTCGGGGCCGGTGATGTTGACGAGGATTTCCGGCAACGCCACGAACACCACGTCCTCGCCGTAGCTGATGGTCGTGCCGTTAGGCCCCGGGGACGGCTCGCCCGCCTCGCCCTCGCCGCGACCCCCGCCATGGCCGCCTTTGGCCTTGGCGTTATCATGGCCGGCTTGCGCTTCGGCGTGCTGTTCGCCGCCGCCGCCGGCAAACAGCATGTAGGCCCCTGCGCCGCCGCCGCCGAGCACCAGGATCGCCGGCAATACGATGAACAGGACGAGCTTCTTGCCCGACATCTTCTTCTTTGGCGCGGCCTCGCCATCGCCGCCTTCTGCGCCCTCGGTTTCGGCGCCGGACGCGGCCGCCGCGGGCTCGCCCTCGGGCGCTTCGTCTTTCTGCTTTTTCTTCTTCGACTTTCCGAACATGACGGAATCGCTCGCACGTTGCTCAAGGCTTGTGGTGCGCAACGCCTGGTTAAAGATTGGTGGAGGCCGGCAAAATCTGCCGGCCAGGCGGCAGAAAGCGCGCGCGCGTTCACCATGAGCGCAAGCATCGCCCCAGGATTTTCAAGCGCCTACGCCATGGCCCGGGGCTTGCAAGGTTAACCGCGATGGATAACGCCCTCATGCTCGCCCTGCAGTCGCAGCGCGTCCTGCAACGACGGATGGACGTTGCCGCCAACAATCTCGCCAACGTCGCCACGCCCGGCTTCAAGGCCGACGGCCTGGTGATGGACGAAGCCGAGCGCACGCCCGCTCACGCCGAAGACGATCCGCGCAACATTCGTTTCACCCGCGATGTGATGTTGATGCGCGACATGCGCCAGGGCCCCATCGCCATGACCGGCAACCCCCTCGATGTCGCCATCGAGGGCGAAGGGTTCTTCATGGTGGAAGGCGGCGACGGCGAACCCCTCTACACGCGCGATGGCGCGTTCACGCTTTCAGGAGACGGCCGGTTGATGACCGCGGACGGTTTCGCCGTGCTGAACTCCGGGGGCGCGCCGATCGTGCTCGATCCGCAGGGCGAAACCCCGGCGATCGGGCGCGACGGCGTTATTCGCGTGGCCGGCGTCGAGGCCGGGCGCATCGGCGTTGCCGAATTCGCAGCGCCGGGCGCGCTGCTCAAGGTCGGCGACAATCTTTGGGACGCCAACGGCCAAGTGAGCGCACCGTTCGAGGGCGTCGTCCTGCAGGGCGCGCTCGAAAGCTCCAACGTCCGCCCGGTGGTCGAACTCACCCGTCTCATCGAAATTTCCCGCGCTTACCAATCGGCGGCACGAATCGTTTCGAGCGCCGACGAATTGCGCCAGCGCGCCATCGAGCGCCTCGGCCGCTAGGGGGTCTGACACATGCGCGCACTCAACATCGCCGCCAGCGGCATGCAGGCTCAGCAACTGAACGTGGACGTGATTTCGCACAACATCGCGAACATGAACACCACCGGCTACAAGCGTCAGCGCGCCGAATTCCAGGATATGCTCTATCAGAACATGGAGCGCCCGGGCTCGACTTCGTCGGCCTCGGGCTCGATCCTGCCGCTGGGCATCCAGATCGGCGTCGGGGTGCAGGCCGACGCCGTTGGGCGCGTCACCGAGCAAGGCGGCATCGCCGCCACCGGCAACGCCTATGATCTCGCGATCAACGGGCGCGGCTATCTGCAGGTGGCGCTGCCCTCGGGCCAGACCGGCTACACCCGCGCCGGCAACCTCGCGGTCAACGCCGACGGCGCCATGGTCACAGCCGACGGCTATCTCCTCGAACCCTCGATCACCGTGCCCGCGGAAGCCACCGCCGTGCAGATCACCCGCGACGGCATCGTCGAGGTGACGCTGAGCAGCCAGGCGACGCCGCAACAAATCGGCCAGATCGAACTCGCCTCGTTCATCAATCCGGCCGGGCTCGAAGCCATCGGCGACAATCTGTTTCTCGAGACCCCCGCCTCTGGTTCGCCGAACACCGCCACGCCCGGCTCGCCGGGCCTAGGCACGCTGATGCAGGGCTATCTCGAACTCTCCAACGTCAACGCGGTGGAAGAAATCTCGGCGCTGATTGTGGCCCAGCGCGCCTACGAAATGAACGCGCGGGTCATCACCGCGGCGGACGAAATGCTGCAGTCGACCACGCAATTGCGCTGAGGACGCCGATGCTTCGCTGGATCACTCTACTCGCTTGTTTGTGCCTCTTGCTCATGGCGGGGGCCGCCAACGCCGACACCGTTACGCTACGCCCGCGCGTCGAAGCCAGCGGCCCCGCCATCACTATGGGCGACGTGTTCGAAGGCGCGCCGGCCGGCGTGGCCGGCCGCGCCATCGCCCCGTCGCCGCCGGCGGGCCAGGTTGCATCTCTGTCGATGCCGGTGCTGTCTGCGGCGGCGTCCGCAGCGGGGCTTGAGTTTACGCCTCCGCCCGGCGTCAACGCGATCCACGTGGTGCGCCCAGGCGGCGCGCGCGCGCCGCTGCCAGCCACCGGGGGCGGGCGCGCGCTAGCCGATGCCGCCGTGCGCCGCGGCGAAGCCGTGACGCTCGTCTA
>CAZNTI010000301.1:0-3276 GCA_964575885.1 uncultured Terricaulis sp. | reverse complement strand
GCTGCACGGTGGACGTCGGCTTCAGATGCTCGGCGATTTCCGAGTACACCTTGTTCCAGGGCCGCCCGACATTGCTTTCGAGATAACGCCGCAGCGGATTGAGCGTTTCGTTCAGACCCTTGGTCTTCAGCGGCTTCTCGCGTACCGGCGCGCGCCCGCCGCGCTTGGCGCGCAGCGGCTCGCCGTCGTCGTCGGTGACGGCGCGCGAACGCCCGGGCCGGAGATCGGCCCAGGCGCGGCCCACGCGCGGCCGCTCCACGATAACTTTGGCCATGTCCTTGCGCATGCGCTGCGACATAAGCGCGCGAGCGGGTGCGCGCAAGGATAGGGCGCGCGCAAACAACGCCCCCGCTCGCGTTCTGGGCTGGCGCACGCGGCGGGAAGCGGACACGCTGCCGGGGGTGTCCACAAAGCTTGCGCTACACGCATGGCGGGGGAGGAAGCGGCATGACGAAGACGGCGCGGTTTGATTTTTCCGGCGCGGATGTATTGGTGACCGGCGGCAGCAACGGCATCGGCCACGCCATAGCAACGGCGTTTCGGGGCGCGGGGGCCGCCGTGACCATCACCGGCACCCGCGCCGATGGCGCCTATGCGTCGGACTTCACCGGCCTTGCCTATCGCGCCCTCGACATGCGCGACGCGGCCGGCATAGCCGCGCTCGCGGCCTCGCTGCCGAAGCTTGATGTGCTGGTGAATTGCGCCGGCCAAGCGCGCTTCACCGAATACGACCCGCAGGTTTTCGAAGAGACTGTTGCGGTGAACCTCACCGGCTCTTTCCGCATGGCCAACGCCGTGTTGCCGCAACTCAAAGCGAGCCGCGGCAGCGTCATCAACATCGCCTCGATGACCAGCTATTACGGCATGGCGCTCATCCCCGGATACGGCGCCAGCAAAGCGGGGGTGCTGCAATTGACCAAAACCCTGGCCGAAGCGTGGGCGAACGATGGCGTGCGCGTCAACGCCATCGCGCCGGGCTGGGTTGAGACCAACATGACGGCGCCCGCGCAAAGCAATCCGGCGTTCGACGCCCAGATCGTCGCACGCACGCCGATGCGGCGCTGGGCAAAGCCGGCTGAGATGGCAGGCGCGGTTCTGTTCCTCTGCTCGGACGCAGCGGGCTTCATCACCGGCGTCACCGTGCCCGTCGACGGCGGCTTCAGCGCAGTGATGTAAGGCGTGTGCAGCTTGTTCTAATGCGGCAGGGGCGTATCGACGCGAAAGCGCGGCTGCCAGTGGTGTAACTCCGCGACGAAAATGCCGCTCACGATCGCCGGATCGGCGGCCAGCATGGCGCGCGCTTCCGGCTCGTCCGCCGCCATGACGATTGCCATGCCGCCGTCATCGCTGGCATAGCCGCCAGCAGCGAAAAGCCGTCCCTCACTCTGCAACTGCGCCATGTACGCCGCGTGTGGCCCTAGCCCCTGCTCACGCATCGGCGCGCCGGCGCGCCACGCGGGACCAGGCGCGTACTGAAAGAGGAAGAGCTGCCGCGCCGCTGCTGGCGCATCGGTCTGCGCCGCGGCGCATGCGGGCGCGGCTGCGGCTAGTATCGGCGCCGCCAGCAACGCACGCCTTCCCAAACCCTTCATTCGAGCCTCCCTTTTTCTTTGCCATACCATATGGTATGGTTTGCCAATGACAAGTCTTGATGTGCATGGCTAGACCGAAACCGCGCTTTGAGCGTGAGGACTGGGTTGCGCTTGGGGTGACGCTGCTTGCCGAGCGCGGGCCCGAGGCGCTGACGCTTGAGCGGCTGACCGAAGCCGCCGGTAAGACGCGCGGCTCGTTCTACCATCACTTCGCCGATCATCAGGCTTTCCTCGCCGCCCTTGCCGCGCATTGGCTGAAGCACGAGATCGACGACAAGATCGACGAGATCGACCGGGAGCGCGTCGCCGGAGCGCGCCAGGAAAAGCTCGCGCGCCATGCCTCAGCGATCGATCACAATTTTGAGCGCGAGTTGCGGCGGCTGGGGGCCACGGAACCCGCCGTCGCCGAAATCGTCGCCCGCGCAGACGAAAAGCGCATCGCCTATCTCGTCCGCCTCTTTCGCTCCGAGCTAAAGCTGGACGCCGCGGAAGCGCTCACCCGCGCGCGGTTGCAGCACTGCTTCTTCGTCGGCGCCCAGATGGTATTCCCAGACGCAACGCCGCGTTTCTTCCTCACTATGCAGAAAGCCATGGGCGAGGCGCTTTGGCGCAAGTGACGCGCGAGAAAATAAAAGCGGCGCCGCCCGCGCAAGGGCGACGCCGCTATAGTCACGAGGGGGATCGTGCGATGTCTTGTTTAGCCTTGCGGCGGCATCAGCACGGTGTCGACGACGTGGATCACGCCGTTCGATTGCAGCACGTCGGCGATGGTGACGGTGGACTGCCCGCCGGCCGCATCGGTGATGACGACATTGCCGTTGACGACCGCCGCGGTGAGCGTGGCGCCCTGCACGGTGGTGAGGGTGGCGGTCCCGCCGCCGGCCTGGATTTGCCCGGTGAGGTCGGCTGCGGTGATGCGGCCCGGCACGACGTGGTAGGTGAGGATGCTGGTGAGAGTGGCGCGATTGGCCGGCTGCGTCAGCGTTTCGACAGTGCCTGCCGGCAATTTGCCGAACGCGGCGTTGGTGGGCGCAAACACCGTGAACGGTCCAGCCCCTGACAGCGTCTCCACCAGGCCCGCGGCCTGCACGGCCGCCACCAGCGTGGTGTGATCAGCCGAGTTCACCGCGTTCTCGACGATGTTGCGCGACGGCAGCATGGCCGCGCCGCCGACAGTAACGCCTTCTTCGGCTGCCGCCGCCGGAGGTTCGGCAGGCGCTTCTGCGGGCTGCTGCGCGCAGGCTGCGAACACAAGAAGAGATGAGGCCGCAGCAATCGCTGCGACGCGTTTCAGAATCGTCATGATGGCTTCTCCAATCGCCCCTGAAGGCTGGCGTGTTCTGCTACGCGCGCGCCTTGCGAACGGATCAGTCAGCCGCCACAAAGCCCTCCCAGGAGCGCATGTAATTGACGAATGTCGCGCTCAAGCCTTCGCGATGCAGGTACTCGGCGCTGACAGGCAGCGGTGTCGGCGCGAACGTCTCGTTGGCGGCGCGCATGGGGAAGTCGTGGTGCAGAATGGCGCCGCGGCCGATAATGGGAAAATCAAAACCCACGGCGAGCACGTCGCGCGCATCCTGCGCGCTCATGATCTTGCCGGCGGCGCCAAGGCGCACAGCGCCGCGATCGAGGTCGGTAAAATAAGATGCAAGCGTGCGCCCTTGCAGCGCCTCGTCGTTGGGCT
>CAZNTI010000300.1:0-3278 GCA_964575885.1 uncultured Terricaulis sp. | reverse complement strand
CTTGCGCACGAAAGCCGTGCCGCAGGCGGACGGGTCGTTCCGTATCAGCGGCCAGAAGATCTTCATTTCCGCCGGCGAGCACGATCTGGCGCCCAACATCATCCATCTGGTGCTGGCGCGCATTGAGGGCGCGCCGGCGGGCTCGAAAGGCATCTCGCTGTTTATCGTGCCGAAGCTCCTGGAGGATGGCGCGCGCAACGCGGTGCGCTGCATCGGGGTCGAGGAGAAGATGGGCATCCACGCCTCGCCCACCTGCACCATGGCCTACGAAGGCGCGACCGGCTGGCTGATCGGCGAGGAAAATCGCGGCCTCGCAGCGATGTTCACGATGATGAACGCCGCCCGCATCAATGTCGGCATGGAAGGCGTAGGCGTTGCCGAGGCGGCTTATCAGAAGGCGCTCGCCTATGCGCGCGAGCGCCGGCAGGGCGGGGCGCCCATCATCGCGCATCCCGACGTGCGGCGCATGCTGATGAGCATGCGCGCCAAGATCCAGGCCGGCCGCGCGATCTGTTACGCCTGTGCGGTGGCGGGGGATGCCGGCGACAAGGCGCGCGAGGATCTGCTGACGCCCATCGCCAAGGCCTGGTGCACCGATCTCGGCGTCGAGGCCGCGAGCCTCGGCGTACAGGTGCATGGCGGCATGGGCTTTGTGGAAGAGGGCGGCGCGGCGCAATTCTATCGCGATGCGCGCATCGCCCCGATCTATGAGGGCACCAACGGCATCCAGGCCATAGACTTGTATGGGCGCAAGCTGCTGGGCGATCGCGGCGAGGCAATGCGGATGCTGATCGGCGACGCGCGTGTGGGCACGCATTTCGCACCGCCCGGCGTGGGCGCGCGGCTCGAGGCCGCGGCGGCGGCGCTGGAGGCGGCCACAGACTATATGCTTTCCGCGTCGCGCGCTGACGCGCTTGCCGGCGCCAGCGAGTATCTGGCGCTGGCCGGCGATGTGGCGGGCGGATCGCTGCTAGCGTTCGGCCTGTCACGCGCGCCGGAACACCCGTGGCTTTCGCCGGCGGCGGTCGCTGAGCAGACCGCGCTGCTCACGTTTTACGCCGAGACCGTATTGGCGCGGGCGCCGTCGCGGTTGGCGCCGATCTGGATCGGCGCCGCCGCACTGGAGACGCTGCTTTAGCGATTGCGCAGCGGCACGCAGATATTGTCGCCATAGGCGCCGTCGGCCTCCATCTGCGTGAACCGCTGCATGATCTGCGCGAAGCGGGCGTCGCTCATTCCCATGCGCTGGCGTTCGGTCTGCAGGGCGCGTTGCACGCCGGGCATGTCCGGCACGTTGCCCTGGGCATCGGTGTACTGGTTGATGATCGAGATCAGCCGGTATTCGTCTTCGCGCAGCCGCCCGCCGTAGAAGCCGGCCATGCAGGCGCATTCGGTCGCCCCGCCCTGGCCGTTGGCGATGCAGGCGTCGTAGAGCTGCGACGAGCTGACGCCGAGCGAAGCTTGAGCCCAGGCGGGCGCGCCCACCGCCAGCGCTGTGGCGCTTGCGAAGGCTGCAATCAACACACGCATATCATCCTCCTGTTCGGCTCTCACTGCGCGGCCGCTGCGCCTTGGCGTAGTCCTGGAAGATAGTCTTGAACGGCGCGAGCGCGCGCGGACGATAGCGCGGGCGCACGTGATCGGCTGCGGCGCGCTGCAGAACCGCTTCATCGAGCATGGCTTGCGCGTCTTCGAGGCTGGGGCGCCGGCTTTCGCTCCAGAGCTTCCTTGATCGCCAGCGGTAATTCATGACCTTGAGCGAGTCCGGCAGCTTGGGCCGCGAAATGGCGGCGTCGTAACAGACCCCGGCGGCGCGCAGACGCTCGTCGAGCGGGGAGCCGTCGTCGCCGTAGGTGTCGTAGAAGCGCAAGCCGGCCTCGCGTGCGCCGTCGACGATCCATTTCAGCGCTAGCGCCGCGAGTTTGGAGCGGTTGCCGCCGCCGATATCGCCGTGGGTGCCCACGAACCAGCGCTGCCCGTAGGCTTGGCGGCCGACGCGCGCATTCGACTCGTCGAGCTCGCGCCAGAGCGTCACCGGAAAGCCCACCCGATCCTCATCGATCGCCACTGCGTGGCGGCCGGCTTTGACATTGGGGCTCACGCGATAATTGCCGAAGCGATGGGCGTTGCGATCATGCCAGGGCATGACCGAACTCAACACATCGCCCAAGCCGCGCTGGGCGACGGTGTCGAAGACGCCAAGATAGGCGATCTGCGGAACATCGTCGGTCTGCCGGCGGGTGCCGTCGAGATTGCGGTCGCCCTTGCCGTAGAGCATCCGAAACTGGCGCGCCGCCGCTTCGTGCTCTTGCTTGGCGTCCTCGGAGGCGTCGCCGCGCGGTTTGTTATAGTAGAGGCGGAAGCCGTTGCGGGCCTGATCGATATGGCGGCGGCTGACGATGCCGGCGGTGTTGATGAACCCCGAGAGGCGGCGCGCCGCAAAGGCGCCGCGGCTGAAGCCGAAGATGAAGATCTCGTCGCCGGCCTCGTAGTTGAACGCGAGGCGCAGATACGTATCGAGCACCAGGTCTTCGAGACCCTCCCCAAACGCGCCGCCGATCACGCGCGTGTACGCGGTCGAAACCCGCTGCAGCAATGTGCGGTCTGCAAGCGCGCTGAGCGAGCTGCCCACCCCAAGCGTGTAAATGACGGTCTGCTGCAGCTCCGAACCGTCGGGGCGCGTCTCCTTGTGGGCGACGCTGCGCGCGATCACGCCGATATTGGTGAGGTCGTCCTGGTAGAGGCTCTGCCAGGTTCCGTCCATGCAGATGACGATGCGCTTCATGCGGTCCCCCTGGCGTGCGCGCCGCGGCCTTTTAGCCTGTCAGACGCGCCGACTGGAAGACATCGGGTTCGTCTTTTTCGGCGCCTGCGCCCATTTAGTCCCGCCTCTGGATCGGTTAGCCTCGCGCGTTTGGGAGTAAATGGCGATGTCCATGGATGGTATCGAGGACGAGGTTGCCGAGAAGCGGGCGCGCCCGGCGCTGCTCTATCCGCTGGGCGATCCCCCAACTCCCGGGACCACGCTTGAAGTCGCGCCTGGCGTGCATTGGGTGCGCATGCCGCTGCCGTTCGCGCTGCAGTGGATCAATCTTTGGCTGATCGCCGACGGCGACGGCTGGACCATCGTCGACACCGGCGTGGCGATTGAGCAATCGCGCGAGTTCTGGCGCTCGATTTTCGACGCGACATTGCAAGGCAAGCCTGTCCGGCGCGTCATCTGCACGCACATGCACCCCGATCACATGGGCCTCGCCGGCTGGATCACGCGCAAGTTC
>CAZNTI010000299.1:0-3282 GCA_964575885.1 uncultured Terricaulis sp. | reverse complement strand
GTGCCGCGCATCAAGGGCAGCCACAACGCCATGAAGTCGGGCATGCTGGCGGCGGAAGCGGCGTTCGCGGCGATCGGCGAGGGCCGCCAGCGCGATACGCTTGACGCTTACCAGGAGGCTTACCGCACGAGCCGCATCTACACGGACCTCAATCTGGTGCGCAACGCCAAGCCGATGCTGTCCCGGTTCGGCACGTTCTGGGGCGGAGTTTGGGGGATGGTCGATATGTGGACGACCTCGCTTCTGGGCGGGTTTTCCTTTTTCGGGACGCTCAAGCACGGCAAAAGCGACGCCAAATCCACCGAGCGGGCAAGGAAGCACCGCCCGATAGAATATCCGCGCCCCGATGGGGTGCTCACCTTTGACAAGCTGTCGTCGGTGTATTTGTCGAACACCAATCACGAGGAGGACCAGCCGGCCCACCTCACCCTCAAGGACCCAGCCCTGCCGATCCGGGTCAACCTGCCCGACTTTGCGGAGCCGGCGACACGATATTGCCCTGCTGGCGTGTACGAAGTTCTCTATGACGAGGCTGGCAAGAACCCGCGTTTCCAGATCAACGCGCAAAACTGCGTTCACTGCAAAACCTGCGACATCAAGGATCCGAGCCAGAATATAAACTGGGTGACGCCTGAAGGCGGCGGCGGCCCGAATTACGCCAACATGTAAGCCGCACTCGCCTGGGGTGCGGGAAGAAAGGAACAAGATGCGTTGGGCCATTCTTGCAGCAAGCGTCGCCGCAGCCGGCGTAGCGGGCATGTCGACATCGGCGTTGGCGCAGTCCCGCGTGGAGCCGGCGCGCCTGCATGCTGCGGCCTTGGAGGCCGACCGCGCCCCGGACGAGCAATTGCGGGTGACCTCGCCCCCGAACGCCGCTCCCGATCGCACCTATGACGACGAAGAGGCCGCTTTGCTGCAGGCCGACATTGACTACCTGGTCCGCGAAGGCCGCCGCACCATCGCCAACAGCGACAGCAGCGCGCTGTGGGCGTCGCTGGTGTTTGCCGACGCCATGGCGGCGGGCCGCACCGCCGAGGCGCGCAGCGTGCTCGAAAGCGCGCCCGGGGGCATCAATGGCGGCATCGCCGACATGCTGGAGCCGCTGCTGCTGGCGGCCGAGGGGCGCGTCGATCGCGGTGTGGAACGCGTGGACGCCGGCGGCGACAACCTGCCTGCCCCGCTCCCCGAGGTGGCGCGCGCGCTAGTGTTTGAGTCCGCCGGGCGCATGCAGGAGGCGGCGGCGATCTACGCGCTGATGGTGGAGCGTCTCGATCTCACCCCGCCCGGCGACGACGAGCCGCGCACCGCCGAGGAGTTCGATCGTGCGCTCAACGCGGCGCGGGTCACGCACGCGGTTTATCGCGCTGCGCTGGTGCATCACCGGCTTGGCCGCACCGACGAAGCGCGGCGCTACTATAATATCGTCACTGCGTTCGCGCCCCGCTCCGCCGACGTGATTGAGAACTTGGCGCGCCTGGACCGCGGCCAGGCGCCGTTTGAAGCGCCGCTCGACGTCAAGAGCGCGACCGGGCGCTGGATGCTGTTTCTGTCCGAGTATCTGACCCAGGCCGAGGCGTTGGCGTCGCTGATCGCGCAGCGCGATCCCGAGCCCGGACTGCAATCGGTGTCGGGTTCGGCGCTGCTGCAATTGGGGGTGCTGCTTTCGCCAGACGCCAACGATTGGCGCCTCTACGCGGCGCAGCAATTGCTCGACGCCGGCGGCGTCGACGGGGCCGACCGCATCATCCGGCTGATGCCCGAAACCAGCGTGTTTGCGCCCGACGCCGAGATCGTGCGCGCCTCAATCGCCATCGAGCGCAACGATGAAGCGGCGGCCGCGGCCGCTGCGGAACGCGCGCTGGCGCTGGCGGGGCGGCGCTGGTCGGTGATCGCTTCGGTCGGCGACATCTATCGCCGTATCGGCCAAGCCGACCGCGCCATCCCCGCATTCGATCGCGCGCTCGGCATGGTCGATGCGCCGGAGGATCGCGCCGATGTGCTGGGATGGCGCGCCTATGCGCATCGTTTCGCCGGCAACATCCGCGCCGCCAGCGCCGACGTCCGCGCCGCCTACGAACTGGATCAAACCGTCGACACTCGGCTGCTTTACATCTCCATCCTGATGGATGATCAGCGCGGCTGGAGCGACGCCATCCAGATGGCGCGCAGGCTCTTGTCGGAGCAGCCGGATTCGGTGCTGCGGCTGAACGCCTTGGGCTATGCGCTGATCCAGCGGCCAGAGGGGCTGGAGGAGGGCTACCGGCTGCTGTGGCGGGGATTCAATTACGGCCAGCTCGACTACGCGGTGGTCGATAGTCTCGGCTGGGCCTATTACCTCTACGGCCATTTCGACCAAGCGCGGGCGCTTATCGAGCGCGCCAACGATCTCTCCGCCGACGATCCCAACGCGGAAATCCTCGATCACCTTGGGGATGTGTACTGGCGGCTCAACCGGCGCGACGAGGCGCGCGACGCTTGGAGGCGCGCGATCGAGGCGCGGCCCGACGCGCTGCGCAGGCGCGATCTCGAACAGAAACTGTCGCGCGGGCTGACCACCGCAGCGCCGCGTCAGCGCGAATTGCCGCAAGTGGCGCTGCCCGACGCGCCGTCGCAGCGGGAAGAGCTTTGACGCGCTCGCGCGCAGTCCTGCTGGCGAGCCTGGGGCTTGCCGCGTGCGCTTCAGCACCGGCCCACGCGCCGCAAGAGCGCGCGGGTGCTGCATATGCCGACTTTCTGGTCGGGCGTATGGCCAATCTCAGCGACGACCATCGCATCGCCGCCGACCGCTACTTCACCGCGCTGGAGCGCGCGCCCGCCAACGAGGCGTTGCTCGACGGCGCGCTGCGGGCGGCGCTCGCCTCCGGCGACATCGCGCGTGCGCGCCATGCGGCGCGGATGTCGCCAACCGACGGCGGCCCCTCCTACGCCCACGTGATCCGCAGCATCGAGGCGCTCAAAGCCAGACGCTGGACGCTGGCGCGTGAGGAGGCCGCCAGCGTCGAGGGTGCTGCGGGCGACGAACTGGTGGCGCTGCTGCTGAGCGTATGGGCGCGCGCTGGCGATGGCGAGGTTGACTCGGCGCTCGCCGATCTCACCCCGCTTGCAGCGATCCGCCCGTATGGCGGCTTGTTTGGCTATCAGCAGGCGCTGGCGCTTGACTACGCGCGCCGCAACGAGGCCGCGCTTGCGGCGTACGAGGCTGCCGCAAACGGCGGCATGTGGTTGCCCTCCGGCATCGAGCGGCACGCCGATCTGCTGGTGCGCGAAGGCGCGCGCGCCGAG